>DAOWMZ010000017.1 GCA_030642845.1 Candidatus Zixiibacteriota bacterium | reverse complement strand
GCCAGCCACAATGTGCTCCTTAAAATTTCATTTAATACTTTGTACTGTTAGGTTAGTAAGCTGAACACTTCCAAAATCTTTATAATAAACCAATTTTTCATTCTGTAAATTGTATTGATAAAGAATAAACTGTGCTAATTGAGTTCCTCCCAGAGCTACGAGCCATCTCCCATCTGGTGTCACTGCAATAGAAAGTGGTGAACAAAAATAACAAGGTGGTTGAACATAATCAATAATTGATACTTGTGTGTGAATTTCGTTGGCTTGAATATCGAAAATAGTAAATGTACCAGGTGGGGGTGGATCGGTTGCACTAATTCCTGCATTTGAATAGATTGCATAGCGACCATCGGGAGTAATGGCAATTTGTCCTGCACCGGGAACTAAAACATCACGAAAAATAATTGAATCCAACTGTACATCATAGACTTCAAAACCATATGTCCACATACCATAATATACATAGAAAAATAATTTCGTCTCATCAATTGATGGAATAACATAATATATAAGTCCACCAGCAGCATCATTCAATGTTACTGGATATGTTGAATCAGCAAGATCAACCTTATATACAGAATTAGTCCCCTTTCGAGCACAATAAAGTGTCTTACTGTCAGAAGAAAATTCACTGTGTATCACAGGAATAGTATCCTGAAAAACAACACTATAATCAGATGTACTGAGCAAATGCAAGCCACCATTTGTAACAGCAGCCAGTTTGTTATCGGGTGATACTCCAACCCAATCATCAGGACTGTATGGTAATTCTAAAATCAGATCAAATGATTTGGAATCAATGACAGTTATCTTATTTCTACTAGCAAGATATAATCGTTTACTATCTGCAGAGACGGTGATACCTTCTGTTGCCCTCCAAGGTAATTCCACAGAATCTAATTTATGACTATTGGGGTAATAGGTGAATATTTTTGAACGATTTACATCATTGATATAAACCGGATAGTCTGTTACTGGCACAGGTTCAGTAGGTTTTTTATCACAGGCTAAAAAACAGAACCCCAATCCTGTGATTACTAATAATAATCTTACAATTTTATTATTCAAATTATATTTTCCTCCCTTCAATCAATTAAAATGATAAATTTGTATTTTAACATAGCCCCCCGAAAATACTGTTCTCAATATTAAATATTGAAAATATATCATTAGCCTATGCTTGAATTATTTCATACAAAAATATATACTCCCATACCTCACACCATCTACAATGCTACATCCTACTATTGATATTGTAATACATAGTCTTTGTGTACAATACTATTGTGAACTCAAATTCAATTTATGTATATTAGACTAATTAAGCAAGTATTTGTTGTATGGAATATAAATGCCCGGGTGCCCCACAGTCTTGCTGTGGGTTTTACAAATCACATATCAATTTCATCAATATCAATCTATATATCTCATAGCAAGCTTTGGACCACCTCGTCTGCAGCAGATGTGGACATCTGCCAGCCACAAAAACTTTACAGGATCAAGACCTGATGCAACTTTATGGATTTACCTGAGATAGAATAAAAGACACCACGTGTCACCAGCCGAAGGTGAGTCCTTTACGGTGCGATAGGCCGAGCGATGCTTTGCAATTTGGGCAGAAATATATACAGCGTTTGCCCAGATCCCCTTTAAGTTCCTGATAGAGAATATTGGTTATCTCTTTTTTGCAGTGCGGGCATATAGGAGCAATATCATCTCTTTTATTAAAAGTAATCACTTTAAACCTCCTTAATTTCGTTATAATAGGTACTATATATTCTACGATTTATTCATAATAAAGTAATATTATTACTATCCTTAAGCTTGTTGACAAACAGGCTGAAGCTTGCTTTCTTTACCGTCAAAAATGAGGAGAGTAATAACTCATGCATTCTTTCGTTAAATATTTCAATCTATATAAATCAGGAGTATTCTATGGCCAGTAAACGATCCGGGGATATAATGATCCCGCTTGACAAATATCCCCATATTCCACACTGGTTCACTCTAAGACAGGGTGTTGCCGAACTTGAAAAATCAACTATTGAATTTCGGGGGCGTTCTTCTCTTCCAAGAGCTCTTTTGGTATTTGATGAAAAATACCGCCTGATGGGTGTAGTTCGCAGGCGCGATATTCTGGGGGCTTTAGAACCTAATTTCCTTCATGATTTGCATGTTGCTGATCAAAGACGGGCGTTTGATGTTGAAGTCGATCCCGATCTGGCTGAGGTTAGTTCCGGAAAAATTACCAGTGCTATGAAAGAACACTCAAAGAAACCAATTAGCGAGGTCATGATTCCTATCAAGGCAACAGTAAATCACGATGACCATCTATTTAAAGTGATTCATATAATGATCCGCGATGATCTCAATCTCATACCGGTCATTAATGATGGAAAAGTTGTCGGAGTTGTTCGAAGTGTAGATGTATTTCATGAGGTTGCAAATATTCTGCTGTAGCAGGATCTCAATTACCTGACAAATAAAACGGAGACTACCAGGATGTTTAAACGTTATTTATCAGATAAGAATATCGGTTCTACACAAGCGGAATTAGGACCGATGCCTGAGGATATCAAGTTAGCCGGGGCAAAACCGAGTGTTGACTGGAGAAGAATAATTCTGATGTTATTAGGGGTTGCATTATTTGCCATTGTAAATTTCAGTCCTGAATGGCCCGATGCTATTGATCCGGGCGGGGAAGTATTCTCATTATCTACACAGGGAAAAGCAGCACTGGGATTATTTCTGTTAGCTGCTACCTGGTGGGTTTTTGAAGTGGTTCCCATTGGTGTAACCAGTATTACTATTGGTGTTGTTCAATGTATGTTTCTGATTCGTGATCCAAAAATTGCTCTGGGTGATTTTATGGATCCATCGGTATGGTTTATTATCGGATCAATTGTTATAGGATTTTCATTTTCCAAAACAGGACTTACCAAGAGGATGGCATATAAAATGCTTGTGCTTGTTGGTGAAAAAACCAGCATGATTTATTTAGGTACTTTTATTATGACAGCAGCTCTGTCAATCATCATGGCTCACACTGCTGTAGCTGCAGCTCTGTATCCGCTTTTAATGGCTATCTATGCTCTTTACGATGAAGGGGAGAAGCCTACCAAATTTGGTAAAGGGCTGTTTATCGGGATGGCTTTTGTTGCCGGTGCCGGTAGTATTATCACTCTGCTCGGTGCTGCTCGCGGTGCTGTGGCAATCGGATTTTTTGCTGATATTGTGGGACGGGAAATTGGATTCTTTGAACTTACATATTATATGGCTCCGGTTGGGGTACTGATGACTTTCCTGTTGTGGGGATTTATCATGATCTTTTTTAAGCCGGAACATAAAACCATCCCCGGTCTGAGAGAGAAAGCAACAATACTTTCAAAAAAATTGGGTCCGATGTCGCGAACTGAAAAGATGGCACTTATCATTGTCGGCTTGACGATTATTACTCTGAGTTGCCGATCATTTATTCCATTCCTTGAACCGATCAGCAAAAGTGCTATTATCCTTGTTTCTACTATTCTATTTTTTGTTTTCAAGATTTTGGATATCAAAGATCTCGAATCAATCCCCTGGAATATTGTTTTACTATTTGGTGGAGCAATGAGCATCGGTTTCTGTTTATGGCAAACCGGTGCGGCCAGTTGGCTGGCTGTTAATTGGCTGGGTATGCTTCAGGATGCTCCCTGGTTCTGGTTTGTAATGGGTATCTCATTCTTTGTTCTGTTGATGACCAACTTTATTATGAATGTTGCGGCTATTGCCATATCACTGCCGGTTGCATTATTGATTGCTCCATATCTTGGAGTTGCTCCGGAAGTTATTCTGTTCTCGGCTTTGGTCACAGCAGGTATGCCGTTCCTGTTATTGGTAGGGGCAGCACCAAATGCGATTGCTTATGAAAGTAAGATGTTCACTAGTGGTGAATTTTTCAAAACAGGTATTCCGGCAAGTATATTGTTGATGTTTGTGCTGGCTTTGTTTGTCGGCGTTATTTGGCCCATGATGGGTATGCCGGTAACATTGTAGGTGGTACGAGTAATATATTTTTTGAGTTTACAAGGGTGGGTCTGCCCACAGACCCGCCACAGTCATAAGGACAGGTCGCGACCTGTCCCTACAAAATTATCTAATTATTAATAATATTCAATAAATACCACAATGCGGCCTATGTGTGTTTTACCTCGGTGAAACACACGCGGTTATCCTTCAGACCTGCCCAGAAGGTGCGGATTTTGATATCAGGAAAATCCTGATGAACTCTTGCCATCGTGGTCATTAGATCTTCTTTTTCTTTTACTGGTAAATCCACATCAGGGTAGAGGTCTATTAATCTATTATACCATTTACAGTCTTCGTGATTGATAAAGATAAGCTGTTTCAATTTGGCCGCTTTGATGAAAAAACTTATCTGGTCCCACAAGGATTCAAAATTTACAGGCAGGGCTTTCTGTGATCCAAAGGGATGGATACCTCCTCCCAATACAATAGGAGCATAATTTTTTATTTTCAATTCTTCGGCAACAAATTTTTTAAATGCAGTCTGAAAGCGTGGATCGGCGCAATGAACCACCATTGTGTCAAACGAGTCACTATCCATTTCGTAATAGGGGGATTCTCCTGATGTGATATTATCAGGTTTGACTTCGATAAAAATTTTATTTTCCTGAGACATCAAAAACCTCCATTGATTTGTCATTTCATCATTGGCTGAATATGTATAAAAGACTAATAAATTTCAAGGAAAGGTTTTAAAACATTGTATCTTTTATCTATAATTATACATATATTAAAAAAGAGCGAGAATGATATGATCAGAGTAATTTTATTATCTATATGTTTATTGGTAGTTTGTTTAGGGTGTGAAATGAGTTTGTCTAACTCCTCCTCATCTTCGTCATCACCAACAGATAACTATCAAGAGTTGGTTGTTCTTGATCCTATTCGGCTTGATAAGAATCCCAGATTTATCTCGTATCAAAATCCAGTATATCCCAGACTTGCAGAACAGGCTGGAATCGAAGGGATTGTATGGGTTAAGGGATTGGTCGCTGTAGAGGGAAAGCTTAAGGATGTCTCTGTATATACCAGTTCCGGAACGGAATCTTTGGATGAAGCTGCGGTAGAAGCTGCTTACAAATGCAAACTTATCCCCGGTACACGGGATATGAAGCTGGTACCGGTGTGGTCTAAGTATAAGGTTGAGTTTGTATTGGAATATTGATTTCAGGAATATTATATTAAACAAAGTAATCAATTTTTGTGTCTAAATATCAATACCCGCATCGTTGTCTGTCATAATGGTTCAAAATTATTGAGGAGGAATCATGAAATTATTTCTAAAAGTTATTTTTCTGATTGTAGTCTCATTTGCTGTATCATCGTTGATAAATAACAGTCTGCTGGCCGACGATGAAAAAATCCCTTCATCAGATAAGTTTATCGCTGTTGAAGTAATGCCGGAGATGATTGAGGAGATCACACCAGACTATCCGGATAATTTGAAGGATATCAAAGGGGTGGTTTATGTAAAGGCTTTTGTAAATAAAGAGGGGAATGTTCTTAAAACGGAATTAGCCAAAAGCAGCGGTATTAAAGAATTTGATAGTTCTGCATTGGATGCTGCTTTGAAATGCAAATACAAACCAGCTATACAAAATGGGAAGCCTATTGGAATATGGGTGACATACAAAGTAGAATTTGTCCCATCCGAAGATAGTATGGAGGAAAAACCCGGTAAAGATGTTCCTGAAAGTCAGGAAGTTGATATTATGCCGGAGATGATTTATGAAAAATCACCTGAATATCCCATAGAAGCCAAAGAGAATGAAATCGAAGGAACGGTTTGGGTCAAAGCTTTGGTTGGAGAGGAAGGGATTGTAATAAAAGCAGATGTTCATAAATCTTCAGGGAATGAATTATTGGATAAAAGTGCTTTGAAAGCAGCCCTGGAGGGTAAATATAAACCGGCGATTAAAGACAGCAAACCAATTGCCACCTGGGTTACTTACAAAGTTGATTTTGTGTTGTCAAAAGATGATGATAAGGAAAAGTCAGAATAAATATCCGAGTTTAGTGTGTTTTGTTGTTTATATTTTGATCCGGTATTATGTAGAAGTGTAGAATATTGTGGGTGGCACACGCCCCCGTGTGCCCCTATAAAACAGGTAATGCTTGCCAGCAGACGAGGGCGTCTGCCAGGCACAGGAATAATTGTTTGGCTAATTAAAATAAATATATCGAGATACTTTTGAAGAATCACCACCTTGTTTATATCCTCGGATTTTACCTTCTGATAATATCCGTTTTTAATTTTTTCCGTTCGGATTCGACTATTTTGATGTTATCTGCCGGAATTTTCGGAATAATTACATTAGTAATCGGACGACTATTATTAATTAAAGCCAACTCGGTTTTTATTATTGCAATAAATTGGATCGGTTTTTTGGCTCTGTTGAATACCAGTCTGACGTTTATACGCATTCTTTTTCCTGATAACAGAGTACCCGGGTCGGAATTAGTTTATGGTTCCATGACATTTTTGGCCGGTATAATATTGCTCTTTCTAATTTCAGATAAAACTCGCATCAATCATAAAAAAGAGAAATAAATATCGTGTTTGTGGGCGGCACACGCCCTCGTGTGCCCCTATAAAACAGGTAATACTTGCCAGCAGACGAGGGCATCTGCCAGGCACTGAATCTACACACATTGATGTTCTATTTTTACAGGGGCAGATGAGGACATCTGCCGCCCACTATATACAAAACAATAAAAAAGCCGCCCTGAAACAGAGCGGCTTTTTGAAAAATATTTCTATTACAAATTATTGTAAATTACAAGAAGGCGGTTCATTTCCTCCTTTAAAGAGGTAATCCACGAGATAGGTTAAATCGGCAACATTAATCTTCAAACCGCCACCGTCCTCCTGGCCGTCAACATTACCTTCTTCTTCACATGGTGCACCAGGTCCCCCTTTGAAAATGTAATCCACCAGAAATGTCAGATCGGCAACATCAATGGGGTTGCCACCATTTATAATGCCATCAGCATTACCACGATTCAGACAACAACCATCGCAAAGATCGCCGATACCATCTTCATCAATGTCAGCCTGATCCGGATTATAAATCTCCGGACAATTATCACAGGAATCGGCATAACCATCTTCATCTATATCAGCTTGATCCGGATTATAAATATCAGGGCAATTATCTTCAGGGCATGTATTTGCGGGATAGCCCGGATTGCCAAAGCCGTCACCATCGGTATCAGTGCACTCATCGCAGACATCACCGATGCCGTCATTGTCAGCATCAAGCTGATCAGGATTGCTTATACTCGGACAATTATCATCGGGACAAGTATTACCTATAGCGTCCGGGTCACCATAACCGTCACCATCAGAGTCGTTACAATCATCACAGCCATCACCAATACCATCATTATCGGAATCTGCCTGATGGTAGTTAGAAATGTCGGGGCAGTTATCTTCAGGGCAAGTATTGTTTGGATAGCCGGGGTTGCCATAACTGTCACCATCGGTATCGGTGCATTCATCGCAAAGATCGCCCATTCCATCGTTGTCGGCATCGAGTTGATTCGGATTATTGACACCAAGGCAGTTATCAACAATATCACAGATTAAATCGCCATCAGCATCTTCACAACTGTCAACATCCAGGAAAGCCACGGCAGGATCGCCTAACAGGTTTGTTTCATAATAACACCAGCGCATGCAGCTTTCATTGACGCGATAGAGGTTATCTTCTTTGGATTTATGATTAGCCCAGCCAAGACGGATTTTGGCTTCAGCCGGATTATAAACCGCATCCCAGAACTGGCGGTTAAATCTTTGAGAGGCTCCATCGGTACTTTCGTGCACTCCCCAGCCATAGCGGGCATTCATAACCAGAGCAAAAGCGGCATAATCACTTTTGATAGTCATATACTCAGCATATCCATCGGTTCCGTCAAAACGACCGGAGTAGCAAGCCTGTGAATAAAGGAAAAAGAGTTTAGTATTTGTAAAGGCAGACATGATTCCGGAACTCGTATATTTCATGGCGTAGCTGGTACTTCCGTGGCCGAAGTGATTTATAATATGAAGACCGTTATTAATACGATTAGCCAGTGCTGATGAAGGCCAGTAATTCCCTGACCAGTCGCGATCAAATAATTGATCAATTGTATAATCTGTTTCTGGAAATCCGACAGTATAGTAACCATTAGCTCCCGAAGCTCCAATAAACTCTTCCAAAGAGTTGGCTGCATATTCCGAGACACCGCCAAAACCAAGATGCTCTCCGGCCAGGAGAATATCATCAATTCGGTCATCGGTGCGGGATACATAACTGAGATGTTTGGTAACAAAACGGTCAGCTTCAGTCACATTACCGGCTGAAGCACGACCGATAAATATTTCGGCAATCAGATCAACATCCCCGCCGTTTTCACCATCGTTTGGTTCTCCCCATTGAGAGTCGCCATCGTAATTGAAAGGACCATCAAGGCATCCAAAAAATAGATCAGTTGGCATACTGCTTTCGGTATAACCACCGGGATATGAAACAACATACATATCTTTGGAAGGAATAAGGTTGTCATCGCCGCCAATAAGGACATAGCGGATGCCATCGCTTAAATAGACTAACTGGATATACCCGCGAATATCATCCGGGTTTGTACTTCCAATAACATCGGTTGTATGAATTTCAGTGAGAATTCCGGTAGTGTCGTGGTAATCTTTTAAGGGTTGAAATGATGCAGCTAATTCGGGAGTGGTAATAATCAGAAGGTCATAATTACTTCCGGGTGATTTTAATGCGCCACTATAAGAGGAGACCATATCAGGATTATCAACCCGTTTCAGAACTCTGTTTTCGTCTTCAGGCAATCCACGGAACAGGTTTGATGATTTATCATTCGGGGATGTATTCACAACAACTGACATATTGGGATAATAGAATAATTCTCCTGTTGAGGGAAGATACTGAATCGGGTACAGTTTTAAAATCAGGATCTGGTATCCTCTGAATCCATAAGTACCTATATTTTCAAAAAGTTTTTCCGGGTATAATTGGTCAGATTCATAGATTGTATTATTGGGAATGGGAATTACGAATTCACCGGGATCGGCTGACAATGGAATTGGTTGTTGGTTTGGTTCGATTATAAAATCTTTACCAATCAGAATTCTCTCGCCACGAATAATTTCAATACTTTCAACTTTACTGCCGTACGGTAAAAGTATTTGTGCTCCGGTAGCCGGAAGCGAAGGAGCGTTGATATCACCACCATTGGGAGCATTGGGGACAATTACCCGATCATAGGATTCACTCCCAATAACAACAGTTTCCATTGTTGGTTGATTAAAGGAATAACCGACATCAAGTTGTTCAGCTGTTACCGAAGATGTTGCAGCCATCGACAGGAGCAGAATTCCTATACCTGCAAATAGAATATTTCTGCAAAAAGACAAACTTAGTTTGTTCATAAATTCTCACCTGATATATAAAAGATTATTTTTTAACGAAAACAAAATAAGACTTTTCAAAAAATACGAAATTAACACAAGTAAACCTTAGAAGTAATTATACAGCAAGCCATTATGGCTCACTTAGGTCTTTATACAGGAGAATATAGCCTAAATTTTTAATACGTCAAGATAATAGATCAATCCATATCCTTAAAAATGGCATGATTATTGACTTTTAGCCGGCATATTTTAATCATTTGCAACATTTTATCTCCAAACCCGTCAAATAACATTAACAGGTGACGTAGTCACTATTATTGAATATTGATGTAATTATCTTTTAGAAAACTAATAAATTATGAGTTGTTGAGTAAATAATAAAATGATAACTTTATATAGGGTCTGTTTTTAAGATGAAAATTAAATCAAAGAAATTTCTTTTTATCAGTCTCGGGGCAATAGTTATAATTGCTATTATAATTGTGAATTTGACCGCATCAAATGGCAACCAAACCGAAGTTCAGGCCGATCTGGCCTATATTGATGACATTTCGGAGATTGTTACCGCTTCGGGCCGAATCCAGCCGCAAACAAAAGTCGATATCTCTTCGGAAGTACCGGCTCAAATCGTTGATATATATATCAATGAAGGTGACTTTGTTTCAAAGGGGCAAACGTTGCTGGCTCTTGATAGAGTTCAGATCAAAGCGGATGTGGAACAAGCAAGGTATAGTCTTGATGAAATAGTGGCGCGTAAAGAGGCCGCCCGCTCACAGTTCGAACTGAATAAAAAAGAATTCGAACGGCAGTCAAAATTGTATGATCAAAAACTGACCTCAGAGACAGAATTTACCAATGTCAAATTTACGTTTGAAAATTCAAAAGCCAACTATGATGCAATGGTGGCGCAATCAAAAACCGGTCAGGCTCGACTGGATCAGGCTAATGACCGATTAGCAAAAACCAAAATCATTGCTCCTATGGAGGGTGTTGTTACTTATCTGAATTGTGAAGTAGGCGAAATTGCCCAGGCACAAACATCATTTACACAGGGGAAAACACTTTTGACTATTTCTGATTTGTCAGTGTTTGAGGTCGAAGTTGATGTTGATGAAACCGAGATTGCCAAAGTGACTGTTGATCAGTTGGTTGAAATCCGGGTCGATGCCTATCGGGATACAATCTTTGCCGGTCATGTGGTTGAAATTGGAAACTCAGCCAGTATTTCCGGACAGGGAACAGAAAACTACACTACCAGTTTCAGAGTGAAAATCCGCTTTGCTGAAACCGATGCAGTCATTCGCCCCGGCATGTCGGCAACGGTTGACATCACAACTAACAGCGTCAAAGATGCTCTGTTGATCCCCTATGCGGCGGTTGTAAAACGAGCCTTTGATCCTGACTCTCTGAAAGAAAACAGTATTAAAGATTCCGGTGGCGGGTTGGTTGAAGATGTTAATGCGGCTGAAGCGGATGATCTAAGTGATACTGCTATTGAAGATAAAAAAGAGAAAAAGAAGAAAAGTAAAAAATCGGAAGAGATCAAAAAGACTGGCGTTTTTGTTATCAATAATGGTATTGCCATATTTAAAGAAATATCTACGGGTATAGCCGATGAACGTAATCTGGTTGTTCTTGAAGGCATCAACGATGGTGATACAATAATATCCGGATCTTTTCAGACGCTTAGAAAACTTGAGGATAGTGCGGAAGTGAAAATCGATGAGCAATCAATCGAACGCATGTCCGAGTGACGTGGCATAGCCACATTTATGGGCATGTTGAAAAAGGTTATTTATGTTATGGAACTGAAATACAGTCTTTTCATACGGGTGACACAAGGCCGCTCTCTACGCGGGGTTGTACCGTTTACGCGTAGCGACGGGGCTTGTCTCCGTCGTAATTTTCTGCTCCAAAGGATTTTTTCAACATGCTCTTAATAAGTAGTCATAATTTAAAACAGTGTGAATTAGTATAATGGTATTCCTTTCTTTAATCATAGAATCTTTTGCAGCTTTATGGTCAAATAAACTCCGGTCGTTTTTGACTATTCTGGGGATGGTGATGGGGGTGACTTCGGTAATAGCTATTGTCTCTACCGTCGAGGGAATGCAATCCAAAATTGAAGATGTCTTTGCAACACTGGGGGCCAAAACTTTTATTGTTTCGCGTTTTGGATTCAACATGACTATGACGCAATATCTGGAACGGATGAAAAGAAAAAAACTGACCCGTGATTTAATACCTCTTATTGAAGAAGGCTGTCCTGATTGTGAATATGTAGGGGCTGAAACATATGACTCAGAGCATTTAAAATATGGCCGTGCTCGTTTAAGATGGGTAGAAATCCGTGGGGAAACACCCAACATGATGGATATGAAAGCATTTGATCTGCTCAAAGGAAGATACTTGATGTGGGAGGATGATCAGAGAAGAAAACAGGTTGCGGTAGTTGGGTTTAAAATTTATGAAAAGTTTTTCCCGGATGAAGATGCAATCGGGAAGAAATTAAAAATCGGCAACAGGGAATTTACCATTATCGGCGTTGCTGAAAAAATGGATGGAGCAATGGTTGAGGGGATGGATGAGTTTGTTGTAATCCCCCTTTCAACCCACCAGAAAATATTTAAAGAACCTGGAGATCCGGTAAATCTTTATATAGGCGCTGTTACACTTGAACGGCGAGAAAGAGCAATGGAACAAGTACGAGCAGTTCTAAGAGCCCAACGCCAACTTGGATTTGATGACGAAGATGATTTTACAATATTCACTCCCGATGCCATATTAAGCTTTGTTAATGATATAACCGCCGCATTCCGTGCTTTGATGATTTCTTTACCACTTCTTTCTATAGTTGTGGGTGGAATTGTAATTATGAACATTATGATGATCTCTGTTACAGAACGAACACGCGAAATAGGAATCCGTAAATCACTTGGGGCAAGACGAAGACATATTCTCGTGCAATTCCTTTATGAATCAATAATATTATCAATGGTAGGCGGTTTGCTTGGGGTTATGTTAGGGGTATATCTGGGCGAAATGATTCTAAATGATTTACTTGATATATATATTACACCCTCCTCAATGGCGATAATTCTCGGGTTTGGCATCTCAACAGGAGTAGGACTTTTCTTTGGAATATATCCGGCTATGAAAGCTTCACGAATGGACCCGATAAGGGCGCTTAGTTATGAGTAAGTGGATTTAATCATTAGCAGAAACCAAAGAAGGAATGCGCCTGGCTTTGGAATCTGTCAGGGCTAATAAATTCCGATCACTTATGACTATTATTG
The DNA here is from genome assembly GCA_030642845.1 of Candidatus Zixiibacteriota bacterium. Lineage (GTDB taxonomy): Bacteria > Zixibacteria > MSB-5A5 > GN15 > FEB-12 > DAOWMZ01. Next base: position 530 of record DAOWMZ010000017.1, on the reverse strand, counting down.
GAGTTATGATCGGAGTCGGTGCGGTAATTCTGGTCAATACTATCATGGACGGCTTCACAGAATACGCCGAATCCTCAGTTGATAAAATCGGCAGTAATGTTATGTATGTCACCAAATGGGAAGAGGGAACAGATTTTGACAATCTTACTGATAAGGAACGACGCCGTAAAAATATTACCATGAAAGAAGCACTTGCGATTCAGGAGATGTGCTCGATGGTCAAAGCTGTTTCGCCTGAAAAGAAAGCCTATAATAATATTGCCAAGTATAAGGAAAAATCTATCCGCAATCCGGATGATCTCAGGGGTTGCTGGCCATCGCAGATGATCGTGGCTGACAGGGAGGTTGCCCATGGTCGCTTTATTGATGAATACGATTTGGAAAGAGCAGCTATGGTTTGTGTGATTGGTCCGGACGTGGCCGAAGCCCTCTTTGATGATAACGCCGAAGCGATCGGTAAAGAGATTACTATAAATGGCTGGAAGTTTACTTGTATCGGTGTTCAGGAAAGAGTCGAGGATCTATTTAAT
>DAOWMZ010000196.1 GCA_030642845.1 Candidatus Zixiibacteriota bacterium | reverse complement strand
CGCTGGTTTGAATATGGGACAATGCTAATTGTATGGCTATTCGATGAATTCTATTCTCTTTTCAATATCCATTACAATACTGCCGGGGTTTTAGCCTGGAAAACATTTTCATTTGCTTGTATGATTCTAACTCTTATCGGTTCGGCAAAAATAACAGGTTTTCTCACTGATCATAAAACTAAGAGGATATTTTATTTTATAATTATATTCTTCGGCCCTCATTTTCTCCTGCTCTTTGGATTTATCGGAATTGAACCAATTATCGTTGCGTTATCAATCTGGTTCTCATATTTGACATTATTGCTCTATAAAAAGTATACTACTAACCTGCTAATCTATCTATGGGGGATAGTTGTATTAGGAATATTTTTTCATATAACTGCAATATATCTCATTCCTGTTGCCTTATATGTAACACTAACTGCAAAAAACAAAAATGGCAGCGCAGTTGCTGTTATTATTTCTTTTTGTACATGGGCAGTTATGATAGCAGGGATATATTATATCTCTTCTAACAATTTGGAATTAAGCAGCAAATTGCTCTTTATCTCCGGCAAACCTCCCCAGTCTGACTATGGTCTTTTTTCTGTTCGTCATATTACCGATATTAACCAATCTGTTTTTCTGCTTTTCCCGGCAATACTGGTACTCAATAAATTTTATTTTGTCGATATAAAATCTGCATTCTTATCTCCGGTTACAATATCACTGACCCTGTTATGCTGGAGTAGTTTCAGTATCGCTTTTATTACCGATCCGGTCAACAGCTATGTTCTGGATCTTCCCAGGCTTTCTGCATACATGGCTCCTCTTGGCATTATCCTTGCAGTTCAGATGAAAGCTCTTTATAAAGCTAATGAAGAAAAACCGAATATGAGAATTATTGGAGCAGTAGCAGCGATGACTCTGATTTTCCCTCTCAGTAATATACCTCTTTATACAAACATCAATACTGCTGAAAAATATGTCGAGTCATATCTGGATGAGCATGATTCCTACTGGTTTACCGGAATACCGACTTACCGTGATTCATATTTTTATATGAAGGATCTTGACAAAGCCAATTATTGGGAAGCACTTTATAAAGTTAAGTCACCTGATTATTTGAATCTTGATGGAGCCAGACAGATTGCCGAAAACGGTTTGTTTGCCGATGCGATCAACTCATTAAATAACCAGATTCTAAAAAACCAATACTGGTCGGCACCCAGAGCACTATATGCCACAATCCAAATGAACAATGATTATAACCGATTTGCCAAACCACAGATTGATACTGCTCTTTTGTTAGAGCCATATAATAAAAACAATCGGATGCTTCTTTATGGCTACTATCGCAATATCGAGGATTATTATAATGCCCTGATTGAGATTGAATCCTGCTTGAAGCTTTATCCCAATGATCTTGAAATAAAAACCGATCAGATGATAATAAATTTCCGTTCAGGAAATATCAAAGAGGCTGATTCAATCAGCAATTATTTATTGGCAATAGATTCAACTATGCCCTACCCGTATATTATCAAAGGCTTCCTGACTGAAAAACAGGGGAATGCTGAAGGGGCTATTGCTTATTATAATAAATTCCTTCGACTTGAACCTTCCGATGCTGATACCACAATAATCAGAATCAGACGGGATAAATTGTTAGAGATATTGAATAATAAGAAATAAACTACACTATGTGCCTGGCAGATGTCCACATCTGCTGGTACAAATGATGTGTTCTATTAGGGGCAGACGAGGACGTCTGCCGCCCACATAAAGATAGATTCTTGTAGTCTTCCTGTCATCCCCAACTTGATTGGGGATCCATTTTAATATAATGAATATTTAAAAGTAGATGGATTCCCGATCAGGTCGGGAACGACAAAGACAAATTGTATCCCAACCGATGGATGTGTTCTTTTCTTCTATTAGGGGCAGACGAGAACGTCTGCCGCCCACATAATTGAAAACCCGCCTGTTGGGTGGGGTACAAGGGCCAAGTCTTGTAGGGCGGGTCTGCCCACAGACCCGCCATTTATCTATAATAATCGAAACAAATCACTCACCATACTCATAATCATAAATACAGCTCCCATCATCCATCCAATTCCAATTATACTGACCGGCTATATAAAACTTCTTGAATGATGACAATCTATATTCTTTTGGAAAATCTACCAACCCATGTTTTACCGGATTGTAATGGATGTAATCAATGTGACGATTCATATCCTCCTCTGAACGAATAATATGATCCCAATATCGACGTTGCCAAATAGAACCTGTCCTTCCTGTTTGACTCTTGTATTGACCAGAAAATGAGAGCTTAATATTTTGCATGATCTTTGAAGTATCTCCATTTGGCACATCAAGGATAATATGGAAATGATCAGGTATAATTACCCATGCGATAATCTTGAAATCAAATTTATCTCTGGCTCTTCTCATCGCACGTCCCAAAAGATCAGCATTCTGTACAAGCAGTGGTTCACGGTGTGCTGTCACGTTTGTAATGAAACATGATTGACCGGGCAAGAAATGACGAATGAGTTTTGACATGAAAACAAGATATTATATAGAACTGTCAAGTGATGTCAGTCAAATACAGAATTAACGAATCAATTGTATAAATATAAAGGCAGGTCTGTGGGCAGACCTGCCATACTGTTTTGGGCTGATACTGATTTGTATACTATGTTTCCGGTTTATACCAATGAATAATAAAATTAAGCCCTGTTTCTGAGGCGGGCTAAGCCATCTAATGCAGCCACTTTGTAGGCTTCAGAAAGTGTTGGATAGTTAAGCACAGTGTTGATAAAATATTCCAGCGTTCCCCCAAGGGTCATCACAGCCTGCCCGATATGTATTAGCTCGGTGGCTCTTTCTCCGACAATATGCACCCCAAGCAATAGCTTTGATTTTGGATCAAAAATCAGCTTTAACATTCCATCATGGTCATTGATAATCTGTCCTCTTGCCAGTTCATAATAACGGGCTCTGCCTACTTCATAATCCTGTCCCGCTTCAGACAGCGACTGTTCGGTTTCTCCAATCATGGAAATTTCAGGGATAGTATATATTCCAAAAGGAAGAAGAGTATTAATACAGGAGGTATCATCTTTCTGGAAAGCATGGATCGCGGCGATTCTTCCCTGATCCATCGAAACAGACGCTAATGATGGGAATCCGATAACATCTCCGACCGCAAATATATTCGGCACTGAGGTTTGATATAGATCGTTTACTTTAATCAAACCCCGTTTGTCGGTTTCTATACCAACTTTTTCCAATCCCAAATTGTAGCTGTTTCCCTGTCTTCCCGATGTAACCAGGGCCCGGTCTGATGTGATATTTTTACCACCTTTGGTTTTTATTACAACCTGATTATTTTCAATTTTAATTTCCTCGAAATCATCACCTAAAATCAGATTTATGCGGTATTTTCTCATCAGATAAACAAGCGCCTCTGCAATTTCATTATCAAGAAAGGTCAGAAGTTTATCACGCTTGTCAATAATTGTAACATTTACTCCGATATGCGCAAAAATACAGGCATATTCACAACCGATAACCCCTCCCCCGAATATTGTCAGTGATTTTGGAAGAATGTCAATATCAATTATTGTTTCAGCATCGTAAATATAGTGTCCGTCAAATTCAATTCCTTCCGGATGATAGGAATGAGTTCCGGTGGAGATAATTATTGTATTACCTTTAACAACCTGTTTTTCACCTTTATCATCTTCTACAGATACGGTATTGTTGCCGGCAAGACTCCCTGTGCCGTGAATTACTTCAATTCTATGCCGAGCCATATTTTGCTGAATAACATCAAGCTCCTCCTGAATAACCTGCCCCTTGCGGTACATAAGCTCTTTGACAGTAACATTGGGGCGAATCCCCCCCATGAGGCCATAAACCGATCTTTTCCGCAAGCCTGAAATATAGAGAACAGTTTCCCGAAGAGTTTTCGACGGGATAGTACCGGTATGAATACATACTCCCCCCTGTACCGATCTCTTTTCGATAATAACGGATGATTTATTCATCCGAGAAGCCTCAATAGCTGCATTTTCACCGGCAGGACCAGAACCAATTACGATCAGATCATATTCCTTAACAGACATATCGAAAAAAACCTCTACTCATTATTTTCTTGAAAAATCGCTTCACCACTCTCTTCAATAATACTATCATTATGGTTATTTCCTGATTTCGGAAGCAGCAATTTATCCAAATGCGATGATGTAGTATCAAGCTCATCTTTCACTTTGGAAAGACAGGAGTTTATATTTCTCCCGGAGCCTTCCATTCTCTGATGAAGCTGTTTCAACCTCTTTAAAGAATCTGCAATATGGTTGATAATACCAGTTAATTTTGCCGGATCTGATGTTAGCGATATTTCGGCATATACTGCAGACATAGATACTAAGAAAGCATACAAATGCCCCGGAGAACTTGGGATAACTTTTTTACTCAAGGCATACTCAAAAAGGTCCTTGTCCTTTCCGGCTATAAATTGATAATAAACCGCTTCCGATGGTATATACAACAATACAAAATCCGTAGTGTTCAGATCCGGCCGGTGATATTTTTTCTTAATTGAATCAATTTGTTTTTTGAAAGCGACACTAAATTCCTTCTGGTTTTGAGCACTGTCATCTTTAACTAATCGTTGATAGGATTCGAGAGGGAATTTGGAATCAACCGGTAATATTTTCTTGCCCATTTTGATAACTACATCTACCCGGCTGCCATCGGGGAATTGATATTGAGTCGT
>DAOWMZ010000114.1 GCA_030642845.1 Candidatus Zixiibacteriota bacterium | reverse complement strand
GGGTTGCTTACGAACCTATTTCCAATGAAGCATCGCAAGCATCGATAAAAAATCTTTCAGGTAAAGATCTTAAACTTAATTTCCATTATGACAAGGCTGATCTGATTGTATCCTTTGATGCTGATTTTCTCCAGAACGAAAACGATACTGTCATAGCGGCAAGAGGTTTTGCTGAAGGCAGAAAGATGTTATCTCCGGATGACAAAATGAATCGGTTGTATCAGATAGAAAGCGGCTATTCGGTGACCGGAGCTTCTGCTGACCACAGGTTGAAAATGCGTAGTAGTGAAATTGGTCAATTTGTTTTAGCTGTTGCCAAAGAGCTGACCACGCGAGGACTCGATTTGGATATTCCGGTAAACAAAGTTAGTGATTCTTTTGACAAAAAATGGATTGAAGCTATTGCCGATGATCTTATGGCAAATAAAGGAAAATCAATTGTAATCGCCGGTAAAACCCAGCCGCAGTGGCTTCATGAGATTGTACTAATGATAAATGAAGCTCTCGGTAATCTGAACAAGACAATCACATTGAGAGAAAGTAAATTTGCTCTAAATCCTAATCTTAACGATTTCAAAAATCTGATAAACCGTATTGAAACCGGTCAGGTAGATACACTGTTGATTGTCGGCGGCAATCCGGTTTATAATGCCCCCTCTGATTTACATTTTGATACTGTATTAAGTAAGGTTAAGGAATCGGTACATCTCAGCGAATATTATGATGAAACATCAAAACTTTCAACCTGGCATATCCCTCGTGCAAATTTCCTTGAAAGTTGGGGTGATGCAATATCTATTGATAATACCTTAAGTATTATTCAGCCTTTAATTGCTCCTTTGTATAATGGTGTCAGTGATGTTGAATTTGTTTCATTAATTACTACCAAAGAGACAACTACCGGATATGAAACCGTCACGAAAACCTGGGAGAATATCATCAAAGGTGATTTCGAAAAGGGTTGGCGGAAAACGCTTCACGATGGTTTCTATGATATTCAGGCTGGCAATCAAATATCACCCCGATTGAATAAATCCCGGATGAGCCAAATTGAAAATACCTCCGGTGCGATAGTTTCGTCAGATAGTCTGGAAGTTGTTTACCGAAGCTCTATTCTTTATGATGGACGTTTTGCCAACAATGGGTGGCTCCAGGAATTACCTGATCCGATAACCAAACTGGTTTGGGATAATGCCGCAATTATTAGTGCAGGGACTGCTGGTAGTTACGAACTTGAGAATGGAGATTTAATAAAACTGACCGTATCGGGAACTGAGATGGAAGTCCCTATTTGGATTGTTCCGGGATATGCAGATTTATCGATCGGTTTATCACTGGGATACGGCCGGAAGGAAATCGGACGAATAGCAAACAATGTCGGCTTCAATACTTATCAATTAAGAAAATCAGACAAATTATTTGTAGATAATAATGTTAAAATAGTTAAAACCGGCCAGAAATATACAATGTCAAATACGCAGGATCATAATCGGATGGAAGACCGGGCAATTTTCAGGGAAGCATCATTGGATGAATACAAGCACAATCCTGAATTTGCAAAAGAAATGGTTGAGCATCCACCACTAAAATCCATTTATCCTGATTATGATTACAGTAAGGGTTATCAATGGGGCATGGTTATTGACCTGACTACCTGTATCGGGTGCGGAGCCTGCACAATCGCATGTCAAAGTGAAAACAATATACCTATTATTGGTAAAGAACAGGTCGGTAATGGACGCGAGATGCATTGGATGCGCAATGATCGCTATTTTACCGGTGATGAAGATAATCCTGAAATTGCTATTATGCCGGTCACGTGCCAGCATTGTGAAAATGCCCCGTGCGAACAGGTCTGCCCTGTTGCGGCTACTACTCATGATGAAGAGGGCATAAACAATATGACCTATAATCGTTGTATCGGTACCCGTTACTGTTCCAATAACTGCCCCTACAAAGTCAGAAAATTTAATTTCTTTAATTATACCAAAGAACTTCCGGAAGTTGTAAAGATGGCTCAGAACCCTGATGTAACGGTCCGGTCTCGCGGAGTTATGGAAAAATGCACTTTCTGTCTCCAGCGTATCAAGAGAGCCAAACGATCTGCCAAAAAGGATGACAGAGTTATTAAAGATGGTGACTTTATGGCGGCATGTCAGCAAGCCTGTCCGTCTAATGCTATTAAATTTGGAAATATTAATGATCCTGAAAGCACTGTAACGGCTCTGAAAAAAATTGACAGGAATTATGAGCTTTTGGGAGAACTTAATGTTCGACCGCGAAATTCATACTTGGCAAAATTGAGAAATTATAATAAAAAGCTAATTCCGGAAAAAAAAGAAACAGTTTAACATTAACAAAGTAGTGATGTGAACAAACCCGCAGAAAATATTACAATCCCGGCTGAAGAACTTTTACTCAAAGGGGAACAAACATTTAGCAGTATTACGGCTAAAATCACAGGCGTAATCGAGAAGAAAACTCCTCGAATGTGGTTTCTGGCACTCGGTGCTGCTTTATCACTTTTGATGATTTTGTTTGGTTCAATCGGTTTTCTGATCTGGGAAGGTGTCGGAGTCTGGGGATTGAACAATCCGGTCGGATGGGGATGGGCTATTATTAACTTCGTCTGGTGGGTCGGTATCGGCCATGCCGGGACGCTCATTTCCGCTATCCTCTTTTTGTTGCGTCAAAAATGGAGAACATCGATAAACAGGTTTGCCGAAGCAATGACTTTGTTTGCCGTTAGCTGTGCCTTGATATTCCCTGGGATTCATGTCGGACGTATCTGGATTGCTTATTATATGTTTCCGATTCCAAATCAGATGGATATTTGGCCCAATTTCAGATCGCCTCTTTTGTGGGATGTTTTTGCAGTCGGTACTTATTTTACTGCTTCTCTTTTATTCTGGTACACCGGTTTGATTCCTGATCTGGCTACTATGAGAGATCGCGCTGTCACCAAATTTAAAAAAATAATTTTTGGTGTTTTTGCCCTGGGTTGGCGCGGCGGCAATCGTCAATGGCGTCACTATGAACTGGCTTATTTGATTCTCGCAGGAATATCCACACCACTGGTTTTATCTGTTCATAGTGTTGTTAGTACTGACTTTGCCGTGTCTATCCTACCCGGCTGGCACACTACAATTTTCCCGCCCTATTTTGTAGCCGGGGCGATTTTCTCCGGGTTTGCTATGGTCATGACTCTTTCGATTATAGCCCGCAAGATTTTTAATCTGGAAAATTTGATAACAATCGATCATCTGGAAAAAATAAATAAGATTATGCTTTTGACCGGCATGATGGTCGGCTATGCTTATTCTATAGAATTCTTTATTGCCTGGTATAGCGGTAATATTTATGAACAGTTCGCATTTATAAACCGGGCTTTCGGTAATTATTCCTGGGCTTACTGGATCATGATTACGTGCAATGTACTTGTCCCTCAATTATTCTGGTTCAAAAAACTACGCCGGGCAGTTCCTGTTATGTTTATTGCCTCGATATTAATTAATGTCGGCATGTGGTTCGAGCGTTTCGTCATTGTGGTATCTTCACTGTCCCGTGATTTCCTTCCCGCTAACTGGGATTACTATAGTCCAACGATGTGGGATATAATGACATTTGTAGGATCATTCGGATTGTTTTTCACACTCTTTTTACTTTTCATCAGAGTTTTACCAATGATAGCTATGTCGGAGATTAAAACTGTTCTCCCGGAATCAGATCCACATTATACAGGAGACCGCCATGAGTAACAAAGTTATAAAAACCGTCGGTGCAATTGCCAGGTTTAGAGGTACAGGTCATCTTCTTGAAGCCGCCACAAGGATGCAGGAATCCGGATATAAAAAATATGACTGTCATTCGCCGTTTCCGATTCATGGTCTGGATAAGGCAATGGGACTTAAACGATCCTCGTTAGGTTGGCTGGTCGGTCTGGCCGCTATCATTGGCACTACGGGAGCGTTGGCTCTCCAATGGTGGACCGCATCAATAGATTATCCTCTCGTAATTTCAGGAAAACCATTGTTTAGTTACCAGGCTTTTGTTCCGGTGACATTCGCAATTGGTGTTTTGCTATCTGCTTTTACCGCTTTGATAGGCATGCTCGCTTTTAATGGACTGCCAAGGTTCAATCATCCGGTTTTCAATTCCGACCAGTTTAAAGGAGTTTCTGATGACCTCTTCTTTATCAGTGTCGAAGTTAATGACCCGCAATTTGATGAAACCCGGACAATTCAGTTTCTCGAATCAATCGGCGGTACTAATTGCGAACTTTTACAGGAGAATGAAGAGTAATGTTTAAAAATACTCCAAAAATATTGATTGTCGCAATTGTATCCATTGTTTTGCTAAATATAATATCGGGTTGTGGACGAGGAAACGTATCGGGTAAACCACCAATTCATCTCAATCCCAATATGGATACACAGCCCAAATATAAAGCACAAGCTGAAAGCGGATATTTTGAAAATGGTGCCGTTATGCGCCCCCTGATTGAAGGTACAATTGCTCAGGGGTGGCTGCGGGAAGATACCGAATTTTATACCGGGAAAAACGAGAGTGGTAAATTTATCAAAAGTGTTCCGGTAGAGATAACCCGGGAAAGATTACGTCGAGGTCAGCAAAGATTTAACATTTATTGTTCACCATGTCACAGCAAAGTAGGTGACGGACGCGGGATTATGAGTAAGGAAGATTATAAATATGTAACACCTCCCAATTTCCACAGCGACAGCGTCAGACAATTTACCGATGGATATATTTTTAATGTTATTTCAAATGGTGTCCGCAACATGCCGTCATATAAACATCAGATTCCCGTTAATGACCGCTGGTCGATAATCCTTTACCTGAGAGCTTTACAACGCAGTCATAATGCTTCCGAAAATGATGTTCCCTTGGAATTTAGAGAGGAAACCAAGTAAAGCTATGAAATTCGACAGTCAGACATACTTATTAACCGATAAAGGCAGGTTCGGCAATATTACTTTGGTTATGGGCATCATCGGATTGATGCTTTCGATTGCAGCCTGGCTTATCGATTCCGAACAGTTTTATCATTCTTATCTGACTTCTTTTGTGTTTTGGATTACAATTGCCCTCGGTGGATTGTTTTTTGTAATGCTTCATCATCTCGTCAATGCCAATTGGTCGGTTGTTATCAGACGATTTGGAGAAAGCCTGATGATGACAATACCTTTTATGGCGATATTGTTTATTCCAATAATATTTGGAATCAGAGAATTGTTTGACTGGTCTGATGCGGAGCTGGTTGCCTCCGATCACCTACTGCAGGGTAAAGCAGGATATTTGAATATTCCATTTTTTATAATCCGAACCCTGATTTATTTTATTATCTGGACCGGATTAGCACTGACGTTAAACCGCTTATCTATGAAACAAAATATCTCTGCTAATTTTGAGCAGATAAAAAAAATGAGAATCATCAGCGCACTGGGAATGATTTTGTTTGGGTTTACTCTTACTTTTGCTTCCTTCGATTGGCTTATGTCGCTTGATGCTCACTGGTACTCAACTATATTCGGTGTCTATATTTTCTCCGGTTCTTTCCTGGCGATGCTCTCTCTGACTACATTTATAATTATACGTCTCCAGAATTACGGGGTACTGACCGAAGCGATAACCAAAGAGCATTACCACGATCTGGGTAAATTGATTTTTGCTTTTATTATTTTTTGGGGATATATGGCTTTTTCTCAATATTTTCTTATCTGGTATGGTAATATTCCCGAAGAGACAATCTGGTTTTTACACCGCTGGGAAGGTAGTTGGAAAATTGTATCATTGATAATTGTTTTCGGGCATTTTGTAATTCCATTTTTTGTACTGTTCCCCCAGGGAGCCAAACGAAATAAGATTGTCATGACAATTATGACACTATGGATATTACTTATGCATTGGGTGGATATATATTGGCTTGTTATGCCTTCGCTGCATCCTCATGAAATTCATCCAACCTGGATAAATCCTGCGGCATTTTTTGGTATTGGTGGTATTTTCCTTTATATTTTCTGGAGATTTTTCACCAGGCATCCGTTAGTTCCGATAAATGATCCCAACCTGAAAAAATCGATTGATTTTATAAGTTAGTAAAGTTTGTCAAATGAAAAAGATTTTTATTCCATTTCTAATTTTGATTGTAATCGTTGTAATCGGATTAATAATTTTATCCGGCGGGAAAAAAGCGATTGTTTATGAGAGTCCTGTTCTTTCGGATTCAAAAGATTTAAAGGATCTTGGAATTCGAGAATCCGAAGAATTAACGACATACAAATTGATCGATACTGCTAAGGGTGTTTACAGGATCCCGATTGATAGTGCTATCGATATTTACATCATGGAAAACAATCGATAACTACCTCTGCG
>DAOWMZ010000203.1 GCA_030642845.1 Candidatus Zixiibacteriota bacterium | reverse complement strand
GTCTTGTATAATATCCACCTGCAACAGAGTTGAATTCTATTTACTGACAGATAAACACACTGATCCTTTTGAGCTTGTCTCTTTGTTTTACAAAAAACATAAAAACATTGATCTGTCCCCGCTGAATAATAATTTTCAAATAAAACGCGATAAACATGTCGTCTCGCATCTTTTAAAAGTGGTTGGCGGTCTTGAATCAATGGTATTAGGTGAGAGTCAGGTGCATGGGCAGGTCAAAGAGGCGTACAGTTCCGCTTGTGCCGTAAAAGCAACCGGTAAAGTTATTCATCGTCTGTTTCACCAGGCTTTCCGGGTTGGCAAGCAGATTCGTTCGGATACCGTAATGGGCAAGGGAGCCTGTTCTGTCAGTTCAGCATCAATAGATCTTATTAAATCCAAAAACGGTAATCTTAAAGATCCAACGGTTTTATTTATTGGCATCAATCAAATGATAAGCCTGGCTGCATCTAATCTGAGCCGGAAACATCATGGCGAATTTCTATTTGCTAATCGCACCAAAGAAAAAGCTATACAGCTTGCGAAAAAATACGGAGCAAAGGGTTTTGGTTTGGATGAATTACCACGATTGCTTCAAAAAGCAGATATACTGATTTCATGCACCGGTTCAGAACAGCCAATTGTATCTGCATCGATGATAGAGATTCTCAAAAAGGAAATTCCTGACAAAAAACTTGTGATGATGGATATGGCTATCCCCAGGGATATTGAATATCAAAAAGAAACATTTACCAATATATATCTTTTTGATCTCGAAGATGTCCGTCATCATGCTGCCTGTCAGCAGCAAAAACGGGAAGCGGCGATTCCCCAGGCTGAAGAGATTGTAGAACGACGACTCGAAGAATTTATGTACTGGTTTGACAATGTTCGCCATGAGCGTCTGTCGGCCAGTGTTGAGGAGTCTTTTGAACAGCTCAGAGAAAAAGAATTAGCGGAAGTTATTAATAAATTATCACCCGATCTTCAAAACGAACTTAATGAGGCGACGCGCAGTCTGGTACAAAAACTGGTACGAGTAACTGCGCGAACCTGTAGTAAATGTTCAACATCGGAGAAAGAATAATTATGTCTAATACATATATGCCGATTTCAATATCATTAAAAGATCGTATATGCCTGATTATTGGCGGCGGTCAAGTTGCTTTACGAAAAATTGATACTCTGCTGGAATATAATTCTGATATTACAGTGATTTCTCCTGAAGTTGATGATAAGATCGAATATTATGCAAAAAAAGGTTTGATCAAACTGAAGAAACAAAAATATTCCTCACCGGAAGTTGAATCCTTTGGTTTGGTGATAAGTGCCAGCGATGACGAAGAAGTCAACAAACAGGTTTATGATGATTGCAAGGAAAGGCATATCCCAGTCAATGTAGTGGATAATCCTCCTCTGTGTGATTTTATCTTTCCGGCGGTGGTGAGGCGAGATTGTTTAACTGTTTCTATTTCCTCTGATGGTAAAGCTCCGTTTTTATCAGGGCACCTGCGTTATGTTCTTGAAAATATTTTCCCTCCCCATTGGAATAAATTAGTACAGTTGGCAGTTAAATATCGCAAAGATGTTTTAAAAGAATGGGTTGGAAAACCTGATCAAAAACGGAGAGCATTTGAACGTTTCCTTGATGTGGATTGGAAAACACTTCTTGATCAAAAAAAACCTGCATTAGTTGAAAATGAATTAAAACGTGTTTTGGTAGCGGATCCACCTATTGATAACGCTAATGACCAGAATGTCGATGAAGAAAAGTCCGAATAATATTGATGTACAATTAATTATGAATGATAAAAAGACGGGCATTGCTTATTTAGCCGGAGCCGGTCCGGGCGATCCGGGCCTGGTAACTGTTAAAACTTATAATTTATTGAAACAATGCGATGCTGTCGTTTATGATTACCTTATTCCGGATGAACTGATTACCACTCTTCCTGAAAATATTGAAAAATATTATGTTGGAAAAATCGGTGGGGGGAATTCATCAAGTCAAACTGAAATTAACGAACTCCTTCTTTCTTTAGCTAGAGAGAATAAAACTGTTGTGAGGTTAAAGGGAAGCGATCCTCTTGTTTTTGGACGTGGGGGAGAAGAAGCGAAATATCTGGCACAAAATGGAATAAACTTTGAAATTGTTCCCGGTGTTACCGCCGGAGTTTCTGCTTCAGCTTATGCCGGAATTCCAATAACCGATCGCAATCATGCTTCATGGGTAATGTTTGTTACCGGACATAAAGCAAAAGAAAAACTGGTTTCCAGTGTGAAATGGGATTGGATTGCCAGGGGAGAAAAGGGGACTGTTGTTATTTATATGGGAGTAAGCCAGATTGCCAATATCGTTCCCGACCTTATTGAAAATGGTATGAAAGATGATACCCCGGCAGCTATTATTGAGAGAGCATCTTTTCCTACACAAAAAACACACATTTCAATTCTTAAAGACCTTCCCCAAACAGTTATCGATAAAAAAATAAAAGCCCCTGCGATTTTCATAATTGGTGACGTTGTTAATTCAAGAGAATATATCAACTGGTTCGGGAAAAAACCACTTCATGGGCTGAGGATCTTAGTAACAAGACCGGCTGATCAGGCTGAAATGATATATCTTAAATTAAGAAATCTTGGTGCCGAAGTTTTGCCATATCCAACAATTGCTACCAGAGAAAATTTGGACCGGGAAGCATGGAGTGTATTTAACAAAATAGATATTTCTAATAATTGGCTAATTTTCACCAGCGAAAATGGGGTGCGGTATTTTATCAAGCAGATGAAAGATCAGGGGAAAGATATAAGATCATTATCTGATTATAAAATTGCTGTTATTGGTGAAGGAACAAAAAGAGCTCTGGCAAAATATTATTTGAAACCTGATTTTATCCCCGATAAAGCAACTACATCATCTATGGCTGAACAGTTTATAAAGGAATTTGATCTTAAAGGTCTTAATGTTATTCGTGTAAGAGGAAATCTAAGTGTAACAAATATTGATGAGGCTGTAATTAAAGCTGGCGGGAACCTGATCCCCATGACAGTTTATGAAACTTATTATCCCGTTTGGGGAGATGAATTAAAGGAAAAAATAAAATCATATCCTCCCGATATTGTGACGTTTACCAGCGGATCAACTGTTGATGGTCTCTTTAATTGCCTTGATTCAAATGAAATTAACCGGTATATAAAACAAGCTATGCTTGTTTCGATAGGCCCGTCAACTTCAGAAGTAATTAAATCACACGGATTAAATGTAACATTAGAAGCGAAAAAGCACACCATACCGGATTTAATAAATGAGTTAGTGGAGTATATAAAATCTAATCCCTTGGAGGGGTGAAATGGGTTTCTTAAAAAAGCGACCACGTCGTTTAAGACAGAACGAAACAATCCGCAATCAATTAGCCGAGACAAGATTATCTATTTCAGATTTTATTTACCCCATCTTTGTAAGCGAGACAATCGATCAGCCGGAACCAATTGAATCAATGCCGGGAATTAACAGACTGCCTGTTAATTCTTTAAGTCGGGAGGTTGAGAACCTTTCCAAACTTGGTATTTTATCGGTTATTCTCTTTGGCATACCTGCCAAAAAAGATCCTACCGGATCGGAATCATTAAAAAATGACGGAGTTGTCCAACGGGCAATAAAAGAGATAAAGTCGGCTAATAATAATCTTTTGGTTGTTACCGATGTTTGCCTGTGTGAATACACTGATCATGGCCACTGTGGTATTATAAAAAATGAGACTGTTGACAATGACAAGACAATAGAATTATTAGCCCGACAGGCATTAACACATGCTGAAGCCGGAGCGGATATCGTAGCCCCCAGTGATATGATGGATGGCAGAGTAGGTGTAATTAGAAATGTGCTCGACCAGGCCGGGATGGAAAAGGTTTCGATAATGGCCTATTCCGCCAAATATTGTTCTGCCTTTTATGGCCCGTTTCGTGATGCTGCCGGATCGACTCCACAATTTGGTGATCGTAAATCATATCAGATGGACCATTCTAATGCCCGTGAAGCTATGAAAGAAATTGCTCTGGATATTGAGGAAGGAGCTGATATTGTTATGGTAAAACCGGCTCTGGCTTATCTGGATATAATCAACAGAGCTAAAGAAAAATTTGATGTTCCAATTGCTGCTTATAATGTCAGTGGTGAATATAGCATGGTTAAACTTGCCGCCCAGCAGGGTATTGCCGATGAAAAGCAGCTCGCACTGGAAATATTAACTTCTATTAAAAGAGCCGGTGCTGATATTATAATTTCATATCATGCTCCAAAAGTTGCTGAATGGCTTAAATAAAAAAAACGGACAAAAGTCCGTTTTTATATTTGCATTAAAATCCCAAAATATCAATTTTCATTAAATATCAATATCTTGGCTCTCTCCCAATCTTTTTACAATATACTAATGCCAGAGTACGATAGAACATGTGAGCAAATTTCGAGTAAGGCATATACCAGAGCAGGAAGAAGACAAATACGATGTGGAGAAAATACATTATATAGGCCGCCATTGCCATATCGGCAACCCTAATCAACCATGCTAACATCCCGGTAAAACCGGTAAAGAAAATAACATATAAGAATAGATAATCCGGATAGCCATTTGCACCGATCTGATCCCTATT
>DAOWMZ010000246.1 GCA_030642845.1 Candidatus Zixiibacteriota bacterium | reverse complement strand
TCTTAGCTGAAGAGGGAAGTGGGAGTGGAGAGTCAGCCGAATTCAGATGGATAATTGATCCGCTTGATGGGACAGTCAATTATGCTCATGGGTTCCCAATTTACTGCGTCTCGATTGCTCTGGAATACGAAGGGAAAATGTTGGCTGGTGCTGTATATGATCCGGAACGGGATGAACTTTTCCACGCTGCCAGAGGTTCGGATTCTTTTTTGAACAAAAAGAAAATTCATGTTTCAAAAGAGACTAACCTTGAAAGAGCACTTCTCGCTACCGGTTTTTCATATGATGTCGGAACGGCAAAAAGGAACAACCTGGGGCTGTTTGCTCGAATGGTCAAAAAGGCTCAGGCAGTAAGGCGGCCCGGTTCAGCAGCTATAGATTTATGCTGGCTGGCAGCAGGGAGAATCGATGGATTCTGGGAATTATTTCTGCATCCCTGGGATACAGCCGCAGCTCTGGTTATTGTTGAAGAGGCCGGAGGAAAAGTTACCAGAGTTAATGGAAAACCGTATTCTGTCTTTGATGATGATATTTTAGCTGGGAATAGTCGTTTGCATAAAGCAATAAAAGCGGTTTTAACTAATAAATAATTATAATATTATAATATAGATGAACATAGTCGATAAATATATAGAAAGAATATTATGGCAAAACCTGTATTAATAAAATCCACTTCCGGTATCAGAGGGATTGTTGGCAACGGTCTCGACCCTATCATAGTTACCCGGTATGGAGCGGCTTTCGGAAGTATGCTTAAAAGTGGAAAAGTTGTAGTCGGAAGAGACAGCCGTATCACTGGTGATATGATGATGAGAGCTGTTATATCCGGATTAACCTCAGTCGGAATTGATGTCGTAGATGTGGGAATCGTCCCAACGCCAACGGTAGAGATTGCAGTTAAGGGATTAAAAGCTATCGGTGGCGTTTGTATTACAGCTTCGCATAATCCATCCCAATGGAACGCCCTTAAGTTTTTTAATAAAACCGGGGAATTTATTACACCTGCTGAATACACTCGATTGAATAATATTTTTGAGAAGCAGAGTTTCCTATACAAGCCTTATAATAAAATCGGTAAAGTTACAGAACAGGCTGACTGGATAGAGAAACATATTAATAAGACCTTAGCAGTTAAATTTATTAATATTCAGGCTGTTAAAAGAAAAAAATTCAAAGTGGTTGTTGATGCTGTCAATGGTGCCGGTTCGATTGCATTGCCGCAGATGTTAAAAAAGCTGGGTGTCAAAGTAATTGAAATTAATTGCGACAATAGTGGAAAATTTGTTCATGAGCCGGAACCTATACCTAAAAATTTAAAGCAACTGCAAAGAGCGGTTAAAAAATATAAGGCGGATTTAGGTGTTGCATGTGATCCCGATGCCGACCGGTTGGCTATGGTAGATGAAAAAGGACAGCCGATTGGCGAAGAGCTGACTCTCACGCTTGCCGTAAAAGAAGTTCTCCGTAAGAAAAAAGGGACTACTGTAATTAATCTCTCTACTTCAAAGGCGACCGAAGATATTGCAAGGATGTCCGGCTCAAAAGTTTTTTATTCCAAAGTTGGAGAGGCTAATGTAGTTCAAATGATGCATGCAAAAAAAGCTCTTATCGGCGGCGAAGGTAATGGGGGAGTTATTCTTCCATCGTTTCATGCCGGACGGGATTCTTTGATTGCGGCAGCATTGGTTTTGTCCTGTTTGGCTAATGAAAATAAACCCCTTTCAGAACTTGTTGAAACTTTACCGAAGTATTATACTATAAAGACTAAAGCAGCGCTTCAAAATAACTTCAAGGCACGGCTAGTAAAATTTGAGAAGGGAGCAGGTAAGTTATTAGGCAAGACAAAAATTGATCGACGCGACGGATTGAGGTTTGACTTTGCTGATGGATGGGTTCAAGTGAGAACATCCAACACCGAACCAATTTTCCGCCTGATTGTTGAAACTAATGATCAAAAACTAACTGACCGATTAACTAAACAGGTCATTAAGTTTTTTAGTTAAGCAAGGATTTAATATGTGTGGTATCGTTGGATATGTCGGCCCCAAACAGGCCAAACCAATTTTGATGCAGGGATTGAAAAGACTGGAATATCGCGGATATGATTCTGCTGGTATAGCTATGCTTACCGATTCCGGTCTTATGGTTGCTAAAGAAGCAGGTAAAATTATCAATCTCGAAAAAAAGCTGGGAACAGATGATTATAACTGCAATCACGGTATCGCTCATACCCGTTGGGCAACACATGGTGAACCGACTAAGCTCAATGCTCATCCTCATACCGACGCACAAGAAGAAATAGCCCTGGTTCATAATGGAATAATTGAAAATTATCGGACTATTAAAGAGTTCCTGAAACGCCAGGGATTTGATATTAAAACCGATACCGATACCGAAATACTTGTTCATCTTATTCGGTTCAATTATTTAGATGATTTGACAGAAGCAGTACGCCATGCTCTAAATCAGGTAGAAGGGACCTATGGTATTGCCGTTATCTCATCTCTTCACCCGGGACAGATTGTCGCCGCACGCATGGGGTCGCCTCTTGTTATCGGAAATGGTGTTGGAGAAAATCTTGTTGCCTCTGATGTTGCTGCAATGTTGGAACACACCAACAAAGTGGTTTATCTTGATGACGGCGAAATCGCTACTATAACTGCTGATGATTTCAGTATCACGACGGTTCAAAATGTGAAAATCACCCACACTATCGAAGAGGTCTCCTGGACATTGGATGAAATCGAAAAAAGCGGCTATGATCACTTTATGCTCAAGGAAATCCACGAACAACCAACTACCTTGCGAAATGGTTATCGGGGGCGACTCAATTGGGAACAGGGTATTCCGATTTTAGGTGGCTTGAATCTGCAATATGATGAACTCCGAAATATCAAACGCCTAATTATGACAGCATGCGGGACTTCATGGCACGCTGCACTGGTGGGTGAGTATTTTATTGAAGAATTAGCACGGATTCCTGTGGAAGTTGAATATGCTTCGGAATTCAGATACCGCGCTCCTATTTTTGATGAAAACAGCCTCATGCTTGTCATCAGCCAATCAGGTGAAACTGCTGACACATTAGCTGCTATGCGTGAAGCCAGTCACAAAGGGATCACGGCTCTTGGTATGGTCAATACCGTTGGCTCGACTATTGCTCGTGAAAGCGATGGCGGTGTTTATATCCATGCTGGTCCGGAAATCGGGGTAGCCTCAACCAAAGCTTTTACTTCACAGGTGGAGATACTCTTTCTGTTTGGTACTCTTCTGGCAAGAATGCGCAATCTCTCCGTTACTCAGGGGCAGGATATTATCAACAGCCTGATTAAAATTCCTTCCCAGGTGGAACAGATATTAAAGGCTGAAGATCAGATCAAAAAAATAGCCGAACAATATTACAAAGCAAACAATTTCCTCTATCTCGGACGCGGGATAAATTTCCCGGTGGCATTGGAGGGTGCCCTTAAATTAAAAGAAATTTCATACATCCATGCCGAAGGCTATCCTGCTGCAGAGATGAAACACGGCCCTATTGCTTTAATCGATGAAAACATGCCGGTAGTTGTAATTGCTCTTAAGGATTCTGTGTATAATAAAGTCATGTCCAATATCGCTGAAGTTCGGGCACGCAATGGCAAGATTATCGCTATTGCTACCGAAGGTGATACAGAGATTGCCGAACGCGTCAACCATGTCATTTATATTCCCAAAACTTATCACCTGTTGACGCCATTGTTGTCGATCATTCCGTTGCAGTTGTTAGCATATCATATTGCAGTAATGCGCGGATGCTCAGTTGACCAACCCCGCAACTTAGCGAAGTCAGTGACAGTCGAATAGCGAAGATATTTTTATATATAATTTAAAAAGGCAGTCAATAATGACTGCCCTTTTTTTGTGGGAAAGTTAGTAAAGTAGATAAACCTACATAACCCGCATCAAACAACACGAAACCAGAATCTCCACCACCGCCATCATCCTTTAAACATAAATATTGAATTGGAAATATCCTTAAAATTTGTATATTCTTGAGTTAGTTATATCTGATCAAAAGAGGAACTGTACAAAATGAATAATAACATTATAGGTAATAAGATTACTTTCAAACCATACTCTCGTGATAATTGGGAGGAGGCACTTAAACTTGAAGTACTTCCTGAACAGAAAAAGTTTGCTCCAACTATAGCAGAATCTTT
>DAOWMZ010000099.1 GCA_030642845.1 Candidatus Zixiibacteriota bacterium | reverse complement strand
TAAATTTATAAAAAATTTATGGTGCCGTTTCAAGTAAGGAGGAGATAATACAATACCATTTTATTAATGTCAAGAGAAAAATGTATAAAAAAGTTAAAAATATCTATTTTTTTTAATATTGTGTTTAGATCATTATTGGGTACTGATTAATTGCATAATTGAGAATTTATCATTATAATAATTATTACATTAATAGAGATAAAGAAACACAATGAAAATAACTAATCTATCTGCAGAACCAGAAGGGATTCTTCGATCCTGGTTACCACATAATTTAGAAGCAGAACATATTGTATTTCTTCCAGATGCATATCTTGGTAGATCACCCTTGCCCACTGGAACTGCTGTTTTTACTTAATAAGACAATTGGCGATATTTTGCTTTGTCTGATTGTGAATGTGGAATGCGGTTGCTTAGATCTTAATTAACTGTAAATCATCTTACTATTGAGTTTTGTGATGAAATTGCAAATTGTATCAAACGAAATAAAGGGAAGCTAGGTGATCTTGGTTGTGGAAATCATTTTCTTGATGCTTTATTACCATATGATGAAGAAAATTTATATTTTTTAATTCATACCGGGTCAAGAAAAGAATCAGGGATCGTTAATAATTTAGTTGAAAAACCAACAGTCTTCGATAAAGAATTTGAACGTGTTGTTAAATGGGCTGAAGCCAATAGGGCTCAAATTCAGGAAACAGTACAATCGGTTGTAGGCTCATTAGAAATATTATTAGATTTACCTCATAATACAGTCGAGATTACTCCCCGACAAATTATAAATCGGTGTCCCTTGATCTAACAGGGGACACCGATTACTTATCTAAATATTAATCAGGTAAACGGATGTTAAAGTTTCACCAATTCTACCCGTCGGTTATTCGCCTTTCCTTCGGTACTGTTATTAGTATCAAGTGGCTTGGATTCTCCCCAGCCTCTGGCCTCCAGACGGTCGGCACTGACTCCGTATTTCTGGATCAAGTAGTCAACCACCGCCTTGGAGCGATTGTGCGACAGCTCCGAATTATGTGCTTCGGAACCGTCGCTATCGGTATGGCCTTCGATCGACAACCTCAGATCCTGATCTTCCTCAAGCAACTGGCCGATATTCTTGAGCGTTTTGAATGACTCACCCTTAATAACATAAGAGTTGGGGGCAAAAAGAATGCCATGTGTGATAATCCGCCCGGTCTCTTCAAGCTGATCCCGCATGCTCTTGCCGCCCTCGGCAAACCTGAAACTCTTGAGCAGCCAAGGGTTATCTTCATCCTTGTAAGGCCTCGCCCGCACCTGGAAACCGGCGGGCTCAAACCCTTCCACCTTGGGCACATTGGCAACCCGAATATTGTCCACATAGCACTTGATAGACCTGGTCGTAGCCATGATTCGCATTGTGTGGAGACCTCGGCTCCATTTCTCAGGCATCTCCTTACCAGCCAGCTTCTTGCTTTTGATACTGAGGAAGGTCGCCTTCTGGCCATAGGCACAGAACTCACCGATTATTCGTCCGTCGGCATCAGTCCAATGAATATAGTAATACGGCAGCGTTTTGTCCGGACCACTGGACCAGAATTCCAGTTCCACCGTGTACTTTTCCGGCAGCGGGCCAATAGGTAATTTGGGGCGAATGCTGCCATTATCGGTACACAGAATCCAGTATTCACCACCCATGCGAGCAATCTCGAAGACTCCCTTTTCCAGATTCCAGCGGTACGGGAACTCACCTTCTTCCTCGTCGGTTAAGTCGTCATAGAAGATTACTTTGTTGCCGGGGACAAAATCATATTTGGTGTACAGAGTCATATCTTCCGCTGCAGGTTTTGTTGGTTCAGGTGCCGGTGTCGGTGCAGCAGTGGACTGTGCAGCTTGAGTCTGACC
This sequence comes from Candidatus Zixiibacteriota bacterium, assembly GCA_030642845.1. Taxonomy (GTDB): domain Bacteria; phylum Zixibacteria; class MSB-5A5; order GN15; family FEB-12; genus DAOWMZ01. The sequence continues at coordinate 4,966 of DAOWMZ010000099.1, read as the reverse complement.
GCCTGATGTCTGCCCGGCAGTATTGCTCTGTTGTTCGGTTGCACCATACTCCTTAGTATACTGTCCTTTGCCCTGATAGCGGTAGTATTCATCGGGTACTTCTTTGGAAATCAACTCGAGCGTTTTGGCCAGCGCAGCCCTGATGGCAGTTTCCATCGGTTCGTTGGAGTAGGCTCCCAACCCGCCGGCAAGGGCTACATCCTGTACCATACCAGCACCAAACATTTTGACTTTCCAGTTCTTGGATTCGGCTTTGACGGTCTTAGCTTTCAGAATGCGACGAGTACGGATATCAATGATTTTGATATCTATCTGCATCTTCGCTTTCTTGGATTTGACTCCGATTGTACCCGCGGCTTTGTCTTTTATACCGCCCAGGAAACCACCACCGCCACTTGCATTTGGTTCAAATGAGGTTATTGCTCCGGTCACAAGGATATCGGCTCCTTCCATCAGACCCTTTTCAGGTCCGCGGCCTTCCTCGACATATCCGGACTGACCGAAATTAATCTCGTCGATCAATTCATCAACTTCTTCACCGCTTGCCAAAACGATAAACTTAGGATCGTTAGCAAGTGCAGTTGACAGCATTTCACCAATTGCCTCGGCATCCTGCCAGGAGCAACCGCTGGCTTTGTCTTTGATATTTCCGACAGTGATGCGGGCTTTATTGCCTTGATATGTCAGGTTGTCCTCGACGTTTCCCGCTTGGACAGGAGAACTGGATAATAAAGCTATAATAAGTAAGATTATCAGGCTTGTTAGCTGCATAGTACGAAACATCTCTTACCTCCTCTTTCAGTATACTTCCGATAGAAACTACATTTCAATGGGTGGGATTAGGCTGATATTTTAGTGCTTGCCCATTCCCATTCCGGCTTCTACTTTCTTATATCCTTCCGGAATATCGAACACTCCGTCGGGAGCATCTTTTTCGGCGTATTCAATCAGATTCATACTTGTAACGATTTCTCCGCCCATAGCTGAAGTTCGAGTAACGGTTTTTACTGGTATCCCTTTTATCTGTTTCATCTCTTCAACAATCTTTTCAAAACCGGGCATCTGAGCCATCATACCACTGCTTACCGCATTGAACATGGTATAGTCTATTTTGATATCCTCGGTAGCCCATACTTCCTGCTTGGAGGGCATCATTGCTATTTTTATATCGACATTATATTTCGTGGCATTCCAATCACCAATCTTGCTGGTCTCATCTGTTGGCGTAACAGTGATTTCCATGGAACCGCCCATAGCCTCCATCATCTTCGCCATCTCTTCACTCCTGGAGGCATCTTCCTTGCTTCCTTCACCAAACAGGTCCATCGAAATCACCGAGTATTGCTTTTTCTCATGATCCACCATATATATCAGACCCTTCTTGGCATCGAAGATGACCGATTCGTCATTCCCGGTCTGACTGCAGGCTTTGCCTTCAGTTAGCCAAACGATTGAAGTATCATTTTTTTCAGGTGACTTTTGCCCCATCATCTCAAAAGCATCGACATGTGTTGCCTGCTTGAAGTAGCTGTCGGCCAAAACCTGACCGCCCAGAATCGACACTAAAATCAGTGTCAAAAACATGATACGAATAGTTTTACCCATAAAAACAACCCTTATCCTTTCTAAGAATAAAATAAAGTTACTTAACTTACACCTCTTGATTACGGATTTATTCCTAAGTATCAGTTTAATAGCAATGTTCCAGATATCTTTTTTTGGTGTTGTACTGAACACCAGTTCTTAACATTGATATATATAGCCATTCTCACTTTTCATTGCAAGTTAAATACAAGTAAAATATGGATGTAATTATATACTCTAATTGTGAAATATCTTCATTTAGATCATCGGTATTCAAGAACAATTTGCACTGACCCTGATTACGGATTTACCTACCTTCATATACGATCCAGGTGAAAGATTAGGAAGATATGATAGAGTTCTGTTATGATTAAATCTATTTTAGCTCAGGTCTGGTTGTTAATTTTACTCAGCATGATTCGCGATTACTAAAGTCCCAATTGTACTATAGCATAGCCAGGGTTCGTGTATTGACGATTTCCAAATTATAGTTGCATTATCGATTCAATCGTCCCTAATTATTATAATGTGATTAATATCATTGGACAGGGTATCATAAGTAAACAGAGTATTACTGTAAACACAACATCAGCGAACTAAAAAGCTAGCCCATAAATAAAGGAGTGAAATGATGAAGAATTACATCTCAAACTGCCTACTGCTTGTGATTCTGATCGCATTGGTCATGAGTATCGGCAGTTCACAGGTTTTGGCGGTAGAATTTTCAGCTGATTTTACTGAACAACAGGGAGACAACACCAAATCCGGGAAAATATACGTTAAAGGCTCCAGTTATTGCCTGGACTTAGCTATTGATGGTGAGCAGGGATTTGTTATTGTGGATACCGAGGCTCGAAAAACCGTTGTCATTAATGTAGCCACAAGGGAATATCGCGAGTCAGCTATTGATGATTTTATCAGTATTATGAATGATCCTATTCAGGGCTACCTATACACCGAGAAGATGGGCGAAGTGAAGGCCACCGGTTCGGAGACGATTAATGGCTATGAATGCGATAAGTCGACAATCAATATGGCGGACACTGATGTTATGTCACAGTGGGTAGCCCTAAGTCTGAATTTCCCAATCAGGATTGTCGGTCATAGTTCACCGGAAAGAGTCTTTGAACTCACCAATATTGTCGAAGGTTCCGTTGACGATTCCAAGTTTGAAATACCCAAAGGATTCTCTAAATGGATTGATCCGGCAACCCTTCCCGTTGAACCTCCAGCATGGGCTGAAGGTATCCCGACCGCACCGGTAATGATACCGCCGTTTCAACATGATATGTCAGCTGGTGATATCATTCGCATCAAGGTGGAACCCGGCAAATCCCTTGTACTAAAAGGAATTAGCAAAACAGATACTAAGGCAATCGCTAAGGTGATACCGTTCAAAGACGACCGGCCACTAAAAAAGGATTCGTGGTACAATAACTTTGCAATGAAGGCCACAATCTGTGCCAGGGAACATGAGACTTCAGTCGAGGCCGATGAGTTTGTTGTGTATGTGTACGAGGGAGATATCGCGTTAACGACCAAATGGCAGGAGATGCTTGAGAAGACGGTCGCCGAAGGTGAAGAAATACGGCTGCCACTAACGATCTGGGAGAAAATTGAAACTCGCTTGGTGAATCTGAGCGACGGTGAATCAGTGGCTATTTTCAGCTACTTCGAAGAAGGAACAGAACTGAGCGAAGATATCATAAGTCCACCTAAGTGGCGAACTGTAATCCTGAAAGAACAGGGTGAGGTCCATTACGGGGCAAGATCGTATTATGGCGATGAAATGGTGTTCTCTGTCAAAAAGGGCAAGATGCTCATCAAGTTGGGACAGTTTGATTCGTTTGAATTCTAGCGGTACTGAAAGAGCTTTGCCTTTGCTGCGGCTCATCAAAATGGTGGTGTCGGGCTAATCGCCCGACACCTAGTCATCAATGAACGCCGGCTTTATAATTATAATAATAAATATATAAAACTATTTAAGAATTTGGCAATGTTCGCGTTAGTCGATGTCTATTAGTCCAATAATTTTTTCAATTTCCAAACGAGAAATTCTGGCCTGATAACGGGCAGTAAATAATGCTGTCTTTGATCTGGCAAAATTTACCTGGGCATCACGGAACTCAAGCGAGGTAGCTACCCCTAACTCATTCTTTTCCTGCTGAAGCTTAAGATTTAATCCAGCCGTTTCCAGATTCTGTTTTTCCAATTTAGCAATTTTCATTCGTTGACTAAAAGTATCAAATATTTCCCGGACTTCCCCCAAAAGTTGATTTTTGGTATCGTTTAATTCATAAGCAGAATTATTTGCAAGATATTTGGCATTCTTCAAATTGATCCTGTCGCGTCCGCCATTAAAAAGATTAAATGAGAGATTCAAACCAACCTGGGTCTCAGTAGTTTTAGCAGTAATATCTGATCCGGCATAAGTTCCAATATCGCTGTTTCGCATCTGATCAGTATAACCATAGTTGGCATAGAGAGAGAGTCGGGGCATAAAAGGAGAACGAAGGCTTTGCACATTTCTTTGTGCCACTATTTTATTAAGACGGGCGGCAATCAGAGTGCTGTTGCGTTTTTCCATTTTGCTGATAATGTCATCAAGAGTCATATTCATCGCAGGAATAATAATTTCATCAGTCACTACAAATTCAGAACTCGGATCACGTCCCAGAATAATATTTAGCTGTTCCCGGGCAATTTTAACCTGAAGTTCCTGATTATATAAATCGGATTGATCAGAATTAAATGATACCTGGGCATTATAAAAATCTGTTCGTGATGCTCCACCCAATTCATTGCGGACTTTTTCCCGTTCTAATCTCGTTCCGGAAATTTCTTTTCTTTCCAACGCGATTTGATACAATTGCTCCTGAAGAACCACATAGTAATATGTTTGTGATATGGCAACTACCAGATTTTCAATCTGATCACGAACCTGATATTTGGTTAAGTCCGCCTGCGCATTGAATTTACTGCGATCATAAAACATTTTAAATCCGTCAAAAACAGTCCAGTTCAAAGTCAGATCGGCACTTAAATTATCTATGTCAGTATTACTCTCCGTAGGGGGAAGATCAATCTCCTGGTCAGAATTAATTTTGTTATATCCGCTGGAAAGACTTAATGTTGGCAGAAATCCTGCGGTTCCGTTACCCTTGTTATTTTGGGCAATCTTTTCATAGTTGCGCAGAATTTTAATTGAGTAATTATCTTTCAACCCAATAGCAATAGCATCCTCCAAAGTTAGAAGAGGCTGTGATTGTACGGCTGCAGCAACTATGAAAATAAATACAATAATTATTCTTAACATTTATATTCCCTCTTTTTTATCATCGAAAGTATAGGAGAGTTCTTTTACCGCCGGTTCAACAGACTC
>DAOWMZ010000163.1 GCA_030642845.1 Candidatus Zixiibacteriota bacterium | reverse complement strand
GTGGTGATTGCATTTTTCTGGGTTTATAAGCAATTCCTGAAAAAACCAAAACAACCTGTATCTCAACTTTATGTTGAAGCTCTAATTGATCTTTTGAACAACGATCAGATAAAAGCTTTTACCAAGCTTCGTCAGGTTGTTTCCGAAGACTCTCAGAATATTGATGCTTATCTCAGGCTGGGAAAAATACTGCGTGATAATAAAAAACCGGATCGCGCACTTCAGGTTCATAAAGATCTGACCTTACGTACCAATCTTTCTAATGAAGAAAAATCGGGAGTGCTTCGTCATCTGGCAGAGGATTATATTGCTCTAAATGATTTTGATACTGCTGAAGCTGCTCTTAAAGAATTAACCAGACTTAAATCTCAAGACCGTTGGGCATATGAGGAACTGCTTAAGATTCAGGAAAAAGCCAATAAGTGGGAAGATGCTTATGAGACCGCAACTCAAATCCTGAAAATTGAAAGCAATAAAAGCAAGAAGCCATTAGCTGTGTATAAGTACCGTATAGGAGATGAGTTTTACAAAAAGAAAGATTATCATAAAGCGCGGGTATTGTTTAAAGAAGCTCTGGGGTTGGACCCCATTTATGTTCCTGCTTTCCTTTCTATCGGTGATTCTTATTGTGAGGAAAAACGGTTTGAGGATGCCATCAATTTCTGGAATAAACTGATCTCCACCGTACCCGACAAGGGACACATGGTAATTAACCGGCTTAAAAAGGCATTGTTTGATCTGGGACGCTATGGAGAATTATCACAAATTTGCCAGAGTATATTAGATCATGACCCCGAGAATCTTGATGCCCGACTGACTCTGGCAGAATTTTCTGAGAAAAAAGGAGATCTGGAAACAGCTCGCGAGATTCTGGAAAAAATAGTCGATGATCACCCCCAAAATCTCAGTTCGATAATAGAATTGATTCGTATTTATCTTGAAAAAGATGACCACAAAAAACTAAATACTCTTATACGAAATCTGACTCGACACTATGACAAAGCGGAACCCGCCGACGATAAAAATAGATCTGACACTTCTTTATTGAGCGCATCATAAAACCTGACTGACGGAAGTTTTTTATGAAGATTTGGATAAGTCTTTTATTAATATGCCTGTTGTTCTTATCGCCCGTTTCAGCGGAATCTGTCTATGAAATGATTACGAAAGGGAAGCTTGAACAGGCTTCTGATGCCCTGTCCAAATTATCAACCGCTTCGGTACGTAACGGCAATATTCTTTTTTATCAGGCTCTGCTTGAATCGGATGCCGGGAAATCGGTTCAACTGATGAATGCTTCGCTGGATGCTTCGGTTGATATTCAGTATCGAGAGGAAATTTATTGCAAGTTAGCTCAGTATTATCTTCTGATTGGTAATTATTCAAAGCTACAGAAAATTATTACCGATTATAGATCATTTTGGGAAAATGGCAAATATGCTGATCAGATGATCAGGTATTCAGTTCTGATTGATCAGCATGATAAAAAATATGAAACTGCTTTACGGCAGGTGGACAGGTATCTTCTTGATTTTACCGATGAACAGAGACAACAATGTGGGAAAATAGATAAAGCCCGCATTATGAATTATAATAACAAAAATATCGGAGCGGATCGATTGCTGGGGACTTTGTCCCGTTTAAGATCTGGCGAGGGTGTACCTCAAGCATTGTATCTTCTGACATTGAGAGCGGTCGAAAAACAGAATACTGATGATGCTGTTTTTTATTATAATGTTCTTCGTGAGGGATACCCCTCATCAGTAGGATTTGACGCTCTTGTGGATAAGCTTTTGGGTTTGACTGCCAATAAAAAAAGTGATAGCGAAGCCGATCGTTTAACCGGTACTTTCTACTCTATACAGGTTGGTGTTTTCTCTAACAAGGGAAACGCCAAAAGACAGGCTGATCTTTTTAAAAAGTATGGTCATAAAGTGGAGATCAAAGATAAGATAATTTCGGGCATCAAATATAATGTTGTATATGTCGGTAAATTCAGCAGTTTTGAAAAAGCTTCGGATTTAAAATTACAACTGGAAGCGGAAAATCATGAGGCATTCCAGGTTGTGGCTCGATGACTTCGGCAGATAAAAATAATTCCAAACTAACACCGCTTATGCGGCAATACCATGACATCAAAGAACAGCATCCGGATAAAATCCTCTTTTTCAGGATGGGTGATTTCTATGAGATGTTTGGTGATGATGCTGTTCATGCTGCTCCTATTTTAGGAATTGCATTGACTTCCCGTTCGCAAGGTACCGATGACCGTATTCCCCTGGCAGGTGTGCCGCATCACAGTGCCGATAAATATCTCGCTAAACTTATTACCGCCGGAGAAAAAGTTGTTATTGTCGAACAGGTCGAAGATCCCAAAACAGCCAAAGGATTGGTCAAACGGGATATTGTCGAAATCATAACTCCCGGTACTGCGACGATTGAAGGTGTCGAAAGTGACCAAAAACCAATATGGCTTTCTGCTCTTTGTCATAATAATAAATTTAAAGAATTCGGACTGGCAGCTCTGGATCTTTCAACCGGCTCATTTATGGTTGACGAAGGGAACACTGATGAAATATTAGAGCGGATCAGAGTTCTTGATCCCAAAGAGATAATTTATCCTATTACATCCAAAGATGACAACGAAACTGTTTCCAGGCTGGGATTGACAAATGGTCAGACTGAATTAACAGGTTTTGAAGACTGGAATTTTGATCTGAAATCAGCCCGAAGAGAACTCAACCGGCATTTTGGAACAAGCACGCTTGATGGTTTCGGGGTGGGAAACAACAAGCTGGCTATTACTGCGGCAGGTGCAATTCTTCGTTATCTAAAAGAAAATCATCAAGATCGATTATCCCATATCAACAGGCTTACTAAATTTGATAATGATGAATTCATGGTGCTTGATTACAGCACTGTCCGCAATCTTGAACTTGTCACAAATATTGCCCACTCCACTGAACAGCACACTCTCTTTTCGGTAATCAATAAATGCAATACTTCTGCCGGTTCACGAAGGTTGAGAAATGCTATTATCAGGCCGTTTAAAAACAGAGTCAGAATAGAACGCCGCCTTTCCGGAGTAGCTGAATTTACGAGAAACCGGGATCTTGCGTTCAAACTCAGAGAGCTGACAAAAAAACTCCCTGATCTTGAAAAACTTGCAGGACGATTAGGTATAGGGAAATTATCTCCCCGCCAGATGGCTGCAATCAAAGACAGTCTTAGTATCAGCCGTGATATTAAATCTATTCTTAAGGATGCTCACAGTCCATTGTTGATCAATATAGCCGGAAGTATTCCCAACTGTGATGACCTGATAGAAATTATCAAAAACGCTCTGGTTGATGAACCGCCGTTGTCGGCTATAAAAGGTGATATTATCAGGCGAGGGTATTCGGCTAAACTCGATGAACTGAATGACTCTATCAAAGAAGCCCGCCACTATATCGGATCATTGGCTAAAATTGAACGGGAACGAACCGGAATTAATAAACTGAAAGTTGGCTTTAATAAAGTATTCGGTTACTATATAGAAATTACAAAATCGTATCTTGATTCTGTTCCTGAAGATTACATTCGCAAGCAGACTTTGGTAAATGCTGAACGATATATCACTCCTGAATTAAAAGAAAAAGAAGGACTGATTCTAACAGCTGAAGAGAAAATATTTAAAATCGAAGAAGAACTGTATTTTGAACTGGTTGAAAAACTGAGCAGTCGCATTGCTGATATTATTTCGACGGCTGATCTTTTGGCTGAAGTTGACATGGTTTCCGGATTAGCTGAGGTGGCTGTAGAAAATCTTTTTACCCGTCCTGAGATTTATGAGGATACACGATTGAATCTTGAGGAGGGTCGTCACCCTGTAATTGAAACGGTCATTCCTAATGGATCTTTTGTTTCAAATGATGTGGTGTTATCTTCGGAAAAAGACCGTATTCAAATTCTAACCGGTCCCAATATGTCAGGTAAATCGACCTATCTTCGCCAGGTTGGCTTGATCGTTATCATGGCTCAGATTGGATCTTTTGTTCCGGCAAAAAAAGCAGAGATAGGCTTGGTTGACCGGGTATTCACCAGAGTAGGTGCAGTTGATAATCTTGCCCGGGGACAGTCAACGTTCCTGGTTGAAATGGTTGAGACTGCTAATATTCTCAATAATGCTACCGAGCATTCGTTGGTCCTGCTTGATGAAATCGGACGGGGAACGTCCACTTTTGACGGCCTCTCAGTAGCTTGGGCGGTTGTGGAATATATCAATGAACATGTCCTGGCGCGTACAATATTTGCCACGCATTATCATGAACTTACCGGAATGGCTGAGATTTATCCCGAAGTAACCAATTTTCAGGTCTCAGTAAAAAAATGGGAAGACAAGGTGATCTTCCTGCATAAAATTATTCCCGGTGGATGTGATGATTCCTATGGTATCGAAGTTGCCAAATTAGCAGGACTTCCGAGAAAACCAATCACACGCGCCCGACAGATATTAAAACTGTTAGAATCAGGTAAATTTAATCAAAGCGAACTGGGTAAGGGAATCTATAAAGAAAAAGTACAATCATCCCTGTTTGATCAGCAGCCATCAATAGTTGAAGAAAAAATAAAAGATGCTGATTTTGATAATCTTACCCCGATGGAAGCACTTAAATTTTTACATGAACTCCGTAAAGATATAAAATGAACAGACAACAAACTGAAAAAATAAAAGCTCGATTTATAAGACCTTTGCCGGTACAGGTAGTTAACAAAATAGCCGCCGGTGAAGTTATCGAGCGTCCCTCGGCAGTGGTCAAAGAATTAGTTGAAAATGCAATTGATGCCGGTGCTTCTCAAATTGATATTATTATTGAGAAGTCCGGAGCAAAGCTGATCAGGATTGTTGATAATGGCTGCGGTATCCCCGAAGAGCAATTGGAAATTGCTTTTTCACGCCATGCTACATCAAAAATTTCAGTATTCGATGATCTCAACACTCTTTACACTTATGGCTTCCGAGGTGAAGCGTTGCCTTCGATTGCATCGGTTTCAAGAATGAGGATGGTAACCCGGGACAACAAAGCTGCCACCGGTATGGAGATTATTTACGAAGGCGGGGTATTGCAATCCAAAGAACCAATGGCCAATTCTGTTGGAACAACAGTTGAAGTTGAGAATATATTTTTTAATACACCTGCGAGACGAAAGTTTTTAAAATCGGAAGCAACCGAGACCAGGCATATTTCCCGCACAGCAATGGCGCTGGCAATCGGACGTTATGATATTGGCTTTTCATATACGAATAATGGCAAAAAAATATTTTCAGTGCCGGCTGGTACTTCTCTTGGTGAGAGAGTCTCTGATCTCCTTAAGAAGGATGGGAAATTTATCCAAATCGAATTTGTCGGAGATTATGTTGTGGTTAAAGGCTGTATCGGTTTACCTGATATGGCTCAGCATAACCGATTTGGACAGTTCCTCT
>DAOWMZ010000288.1 GCA_030642845.1 Candidatus Zixiibacteriota bacterium | reverse complement strand
TAAATTATTCGCCGGTAGTCATTGAAATGTTAAGATCTATGTATCGGGATCTCGGCGGGAGATTTACCAAGCGTCTTCCAATAGAAGCACTGGGTGGTAATATTTTAACAATAATCGATTTGTTCTGTGATAATATTCCTAATGAAGATAGAATCAGCCTTGATAAATTCGATGCTATCAAAAGAAAATTTCGCGATCTTACCGGTAAACTTTTTTTGAGAGAAGTCGTGGAATCTTTTATTGTGATGATGCAGGAACAAATTCTAACCGGAACTACTACTAATAGCAACTGCCAGGTTATGATATATTCACTTGATGCAGGTTTAGCTTACCCTCTTGAACTGAGAATAAAGAACGAAGGATTCAGATCTCTTATTCAAACATCACCGGAAACTTTTGTAGAGCTATATGATAGAAGTAAACCGGATATGATAATTTTAATGCTGCATAGTGATACCAGCAATGTGACTAAAGTTGTGAATGATCTGATATCAAGAGGAATTGATTTCATGGAATATCCCACTTTTATTCTCAGCGATTTTCCTACAACTTCTCATGTTACAGGATTATTTGATAAAGGTATCGAGGATGTCATAGATATTGATTCCAATCTTGATTTATTGATTGTCAAGATGAAAAAAATCAGATCTTTCATTGAGGAGAAACGGCAATTGGATGAAGCCACCAGGAAGTCATCCAGAACCAGTGGCCGTCTTTCAGATATGAATTTAATAGACCTTCTGCAGGCTCTGGGACCCAGCCAGAAAACTGTAAAAATCACTCTTACTTCTAATTCAGATTCTGGTCATGAGATGGTAATTTATCTGAATAAAGGTCAGATCTCTTACGTCAGTTATAAAGAAGATATGGGAGCTGATGCTGTCTATAATGCTTTGGGTTGGACAGACGGTACATGGGTAGTAGAGCCAATTTCAGAATCTGATTTGCCTGAAGCTAATAATGATCTGTCTAATGAATCAATTATGATGGAAGGCTGCCGTCTCCTTGATGAAAAGGTCAGAGCCGGACAATTATTTTAATGACAATAGTTTAATAATATAAATATTGAACGTAATATACCGGATTCTGCTTGTGTAGAATCCGGTTTTTTATATGGACAAAATGAGATAATTTGCTATATTATGATTGTCTTTAATGTGAATTTACCGGTAATATCTTACTTGTAAATGAGATCAAAAGAAGTGAGAGTCATTCATCGATACCTCTTTATTAAGCAATCAAATTGAAAGGATACTCAAATGCTATCAGGGTTCCGATTATTCAATAAATTCGTATATACAGGCATGTCCTGTATGGTCTTTATGGTTTGTCTTATTCTGTTTGCCGTTCCATCTTACGGACAATTAACTGATGATGATATCATAGCTCTGAAAAACCAGGGGGAAGAAGAGGGCTGGACATTTGAGATTACCAAAAATCCGGCTACAGAATATTCACTGGATGAGCTATGTGGTATCATAGAACCACCCGACTGGCGTGAAAAAGGAAGATTTGTAACTTTTGAAGATAAGTCAGATAAGGATATTCCTGCAGCGTTTGACTGGCGTGATTTGGGTGGCTGTACACCAGTAAAAAATCAGGGAGGTTGCGGCAGCTGCTGGGCATTTTCAACTGTTGGACCACTGGAATGTAATATCCTCATTCAGGATGGAATTGAAGTCGATCTATCAGAACAATTTCTCGTCAGTTGTAATTATAATGGCTGGGATTGTGAAGGGGGATGGTTTGCTCATGATTACCACCAGTTCAGGGTAGATCCCTGCGACAGTGTCGGGGCTACTTTGGAAGAATATTTCCCTTATGTAGCTTGGGATGTGGCTTGTGGTTGTCCTTATCCAAAACCCTATAAGATTGAAGATTGGGCATATGTTGGTCCATCATATGGGATGGCCAGTGTAACTGATATGAAACTTGCGATTATGGAGTATGGTCCCATCTCTGTTGGCGTTGCTGCCAATGGTGCAATGCAGTCTTACGGTGGAGGAATCTTTAACGGCTGTGATGAAGAATATGAAATCAATCACGCTGTTGTTCTGGTTGGCTGGGATGATAACCAAGCCTCCGATGGCATCTGGATCATGCGAAATTCATGGGGGCAATGGTGGGGGGAAGATGGGTATATGCGGATGCCCTATGGCTGTTCAAGGATTGGATATGCTGCTAACTATGTAAATTATGCCGGTGGAGTTACTTTTGAAGCTGATACCCTGGCTGCTTGGGTACCGTTTGACGTGAATTTTTCTGCTATCTCCGGTTTTGAAGTAATAGATTGGAATTGGGAATACGGCGATGGTGATATTGGTACCGGACAAAATCCTACTCATACTTATGAAATCGCCGGTACTTTTGACGTTACCTGTCTGATAAATACACCCGATGGAGTCAAATCCAAAACCAGGTATAATTATATTATGGCTCTCGCTGATACAATTATTGCCGGAGCCGACTCCTGTCCCTGTGGTTATTCTGCAGAAGTACCAATACAGGTGACTAATAATGTTCCGGTAAGATATATTAAAATACCGATCGAATATGGAGGTGAATGTAATCTAACGGTTGATTCAATATCAACGGCAGGGTGTCGTACGGAATTTTTTGATAATGTCAGTATAACTCATAGTGATTCCTATGGGAAAAAAATGACAGTAGTGTTATCCAATAGTCTATCAGGAGCGGATCCCTTTTTACCTATCGGAACCGGGGATGTTTTGAAAGTATATTTCAAGATTAACAGTGGTGCTTCTTATGGGGAATCAAACTGTATTATTGTTGATGGCTATTCGAGTAATATGCCCCTTCTGAGTTGGCCTCTTCTCAACTGGACCCCTAAAACAACAGATGGTTCGGTCGCTGTGCTTGCTAGCAGGGGGGATGTTGACGGCTCCCCAGGCATATTTGTCTCTGACCTTACGTTTATGGTCGATTATCTTTTTAAAGGCGGGACTGCTCCTGTTCCTGAAGAGAACGGAGATGTGAATTGTGATTACGAGGTAAATGTGGCAGATCTGATATATTTGGTAGATTTCCTGTTTAAAGGCGGACCCGCTCCCGATCCCTGTTTCTAAATCAGATGAAATTATAAACCCGGCAATTTCTTGTCGGGTTTTTTTATCTTTAATAATTAATATATGATTTGAAAAGTTTCCTTTGCAAATATTTGATTTTAGGTTAAATTGTAATAATTAGATTATTATGTACCTCTGTAGTACAACATGGATCAAACCTTTTCGAATCGGGTGAACAAATGAAAATATTTCTACACATTTTTGCTTTATTATTAATATCATTAGTCCCATTTGCAGTTTTTGCAAACGAACCACAAGATGAGAAGCCGCTTCCGATTGGTCTGACTGCCGAGGAAATGACAAGACTTGATGAAATCGGTATTAATCATCAAACGACTTCACCACCTTTTGGGGATATTCGTAATCCGGGTGAATGGGAACCATCGCAGGGCGTAATAATAAGATACCCCTTGGGGATCTCTGTTGCAATCGTTGCTGAGATGTCGGAAGATCTGATAGTAACTACTATTGTTTCCAGTTCATACTATAGTAGTTGTTATAATTCCTTTGTTTCCGGCGGTGTTAAT
>DAOWMZ010000045.1 GCA_030642845.1 Candidatus Zixiibacteriota bacterium | reverse complement strand
AATATTTTCAGATTCAAATGATGCTAATGATGCCAGGTAAATTGCCTGTCGTGATTGTTCCATTTCTATTTCCAGAGGATCCCACATAGATTTAGGTTTATGATCAGAAACACTTAGATAGAACTGGCGCAGATCGTTCATGTATTTATTTGTTGTCCAATCCAGAAGCTGATGTTTTTGATCCAAATCATTTTCTATATTTTTTGTTTCATTCCGGATATTGTTTAATTGGTTATTCAGACGTTTTATCACTTTTTGATTGGTAGTAATTTTCTGGTCAAAGTTGGCAATCTGTTTCTGGGTTATTATCTCTTCCGCTTTAAGTGAATCAAGCCGCTGCTGGCTCTCTTTGACCTCCCGGTGAATAGATTCCAGGTCTTTTTGCTGATCCATTATGATGTTTTTATCATCAGAGAATATCCAACTGCTTAATAATAAAAAGACAATGAAAAATGTAAATATAATTTTCATATTGATTGCCTACTTCAAAAGACGCCTGATGCCAAGATAACCGCTTATTGCTCCTAACACTGCTGCTACTACACAATAAATAACCATTTCTTCCAGATTAGGATAGACAATATTTAATTGAGTTAAACTAACATGCTCCTTACCATAAAATATAGACACCCAACCAATCAACGCAGCGAACCCACTGATAAAAAATCCTTCAAGTAAAAACGGAAAAGCTAAAAATATTTTACTTGCTCCCAATAATCGCATCTGTTGGAAACCGACCGCTCGGGCGCGAGTCATCAGACGGATATTGTTTATCAAACTGATAAGTGCTGTTAAAAGAATTAATATTCCTAATGCCAACCCAACTTCAATAATAACAGATTTCATCTGTTCGGCCTTAACCAGCCATTCTCTGCTGTATTTGACATCGAAAATTCCGGGGAGCGAAGCTACTTCTTTACTAATCATATCCATATCAGTACTGTTCAAAAACTTCTTATCCACTTCCAGCACAAAAGAACGAGGCAATGGATTCTTATTATTGTAATCGACAAGCAAATCAGTTCCAAGCATATGTTGTAATACCAACCGGGCACTGTCTTTGGAAATATATCCTATAGCAAAAATTCCTTTGATTTTTGAAATCTTTTCAGTAACCATAGGGATTTCAATATCATCAACCCCATCATTAACAAATGCTTCAATTCGGATATCAGATAAAAGATCGGAGTAAAGCCGGTTTGAAGTCTCCGATGTTATCCAATAGAGATCAAATAACAAAAAGAGCATCGCCAAAGACAAAACCGCCCCAAGAACAGTACCGGGATTACGGTATAGACTTCGCCCCAATTCACGTAATATATGATTGATCCTGCTCATTCCAGTGTCCCGTTTTTTATTTCATAATAATCCGAATTGGGCAACTCATAGCTGATTTTTTCAGAGCAGAGAATTATCATTGAGAGTCCGGACATCGATACGTCTTGCAAATATTTAAAAATTCTTTCAGATGTTGAATGATCCAGCCCGGCAGAAGGTTCATCAATTATTATCAACGGTTGATTGGCAACTGAAGCTCTCGCATACTGCACTAATGCTTTTTGAACTCTGGTGAGATCACTCGGGTAATCCCCGGCTCTGTTTATCAATGAAAATTCGGTGAGCATTTTCAGAGTTCGTTCATAACGATATTTATTGCTTTTGGCAGTGACAATAACCGGGAAGGCTATATTCTGAGAAATGGTAAAAGATGGAATCAGTTCAAAAATTCCTCCAACTCCGCCGATCAATCTTCTTACTTTATTGATAATCCGTTTTCTCCCGGAAATGATATTTTCCCCAAAAACCTCCACCGAACCGCTTTTAACAAACTTCCGACCGACAATTAATTCAACGAACGAAGTCTTCCCCGAGCCTGAACCACCCGTTATAATTGCGGTTCTACCCGATTTAAGGCTAAAATTCAAATTCCGGAATATCTCTTCCCCTTTACCGGAGTCAAGATAGATATTACCCATTTCAACTATATATTCATCCATGTCAAAACCACGTTTTAGCTTTCATACTGCTAAAATAATTCTTAATAAATTTCATTTTACAAGCAACTTTAACTGCTTATACTGTTATAATTGTACAAAGTAATAAATTGAATTACAAAATAAAAACGGATATGAAAAAATTAACATTACTTATCGGAATTATTTGTGCGGTAGCAGGGTCAAATTTAATCGCACAGGGGTGGAAAGTCGTTTATTCACCAATAAAAGCAGACATCACCGGAATCAATTTTATAGATTCTGACGTCGGTTACGTCGTTGGTAAAAATGGGAAGATTGCCCATACCAATGATGGTTGTAAAAATTGGTCGGTAGTTCAAATCGATGACAGTATTCAGATTGAAGATGTCAGTTTTCTGGATGCCAATAATGGTTTGGTATGCGGCGAAAAAGGAGTGATTTATAAAACCTCTGATGGGGGAAAAACATGGGCAAATATCACTCCCGGAGATACCGGACATCATTATTTTGATATTGAATATCTTGATGCCAAAACTGCTATGGTTGTCGGATTAGACAGGTTAAATCCCAACCCAATGGTGGGGGTGGGAATGATTACCTACGATGCCGGTAAATCATGGAAGAAAATTGATGCTAAAGGCATGGGTTTTAGTGGAATTAATAAAATCAAAAACGACATCTATTTTATTGGATTCGGAATTGTTATTCACTCCAATGATAATGGTAAAACCTGGAAAACTATTAAAACCAATATCGCCAAACCGGGACGAGCGTTATCATTTTTTGGCAACAGCGGAATAATTGCTGGTCCTCAGGGAATGTGTGCTTACACATCGGATAGAGGTATAACCTGGAAAACTACTGAACTTCCCATGACCAATACATTCATTTGTGCTGTGATGATAGATTCTTCTGTTGGTTATATTGGAGGAGTTAATTCAATACTGAAACGAACCAATGATGGAGGCATTTCATGGAATGATGAGCTGTTAGCCAAATCATTCCATGTTATAGATATGTGTCATATCGGCAACAAAATCTATGCTGTCGGTTCCGAAGGTGCTATTATATATAAAGAGTTGTAGTTCAGTAGGGAACGCAGATCTGTGTTCCCTACAATTAAGTTTCGTAGGTCAAAGGTAGATAAAATTTTCATCAATCTTGTCATTCCCAGCTTGACCGGGAATCCAGTTTTCTTGTAGGGCAGGATCCCCTTAGCGATCCTGCCACAAGCGTAGTCCGCCTAGGCGGACTGCATTCTTTTATTATAATATTATAGAATCACATAAAAATTAAAGTTCTGAGTAAGTCAGGAAACCTGTCCTCCTGACACAGAATACCTATTATCCCAAATTTGACAAAATTAGGAATTACATTATATTAGACAATAAAGTACTTATTCAGGGTGTATGTATCTATGAAAGTTATAATTACAATAATAGTGATTTTAATGTTACCTGTTTGTATTCAGGCTAGTACGATCCAAGCTCCATCAGATCAACCTATAATACAAATTGATACAATAGGCGATATTTTCATGCGTCTATCCGTACCGAATTCTTGTCTTTCAGAACCTGATGACAGCTTTCAGGTAATGCACTCAACTCCTCTTTATATACCAGGTGGATATATGAACAATCCATCAATGTGGCTTGTAGGTACACCTCTGATTGATGGAAGTAATCTTTGCGAAGATCCCTGTATCTATGTAATGGACGATACACTTAATTTTATTGAACATATATATGATGTCAATAGTTGGCATGAATTAGTAGATACCTCAGGTTCTATTATCCACAATCCTGTCTGTTCAGCTTCTTTTTTTGATGATCCGGATGGTTATTGTTATTCATGGGCTACAAGTGCTTATGTATCATATATGTCAGATCCTGTTTTGTTACATGATAAGAACAGCATACCTATACTTATTACAAGAGTAACTCGCATTGTAGAGTATGATGAGGATCAACATAGTGCCAGTGTATCAATCCATTATATATATGCCCATAAATTCAATGGTACAAATTGGAACGATACAACCTTACTAATAGACGGTTATATCAATAATGGTTCTGATCTGATTCCTCAACATGCAAGTATGGGGTTAATGGCTCCTTCGGCTTGGTGGAACAATGACAAATATATTATGGTCGTAAATGAAGACACATCCGCAAATATGACATCACTTGCAGTTTGGGAGGGATTAAACCTTGATACTTTATTATACCCTATGAATACATTTGACAATTCAATATTAGAAGGGAATAGTAATGTAGATAATCATTATTATATTGGTGTATTGAATTGGACATTGCCCGGTAATAATTATCATAGACATACTCAAATTACTAAATTATCAGATAGTTTATATGTTGGTTTTGCAACACCAATGACAAACAAGGATACTAGTTGGTTTGGATACAGTTATGATTTCGAAAACTGGATAAATTTTGATGAACCAATACTGACAGGATCTGGCTGGCTAAATCAATGGATTTATACTATCCATCCATATGTTATTGAGGAAACAAATTACTGGCAATTACATTTGTTTGTCTCAGGTATGGGTAAGAATATAAATCAAGGTGATTCTACAGGATGGTATACATCTAATGTAGATATGATAATTTTAAAGGATAGTACACAACCACTCCCTGGGGATGTAAACCACGATAATACTGTAAATGTTGCAGACCTTGTATTTATGGTTGATTATCTGTTTAAGGGCGGAGTTCCAATCGAACCAGAATATATTGGAGATGTCGATCGTACCTGCACAATTAATGTCGCTGACCTTGTGTATATGGTAGACTTTCTTTTCAAAGGTGGTCCTGATCCGTTGGTGGGGTGTAAGTGATTTTGCAAATCGGTGACCTACCAACTCAATATTATTGTATTTATGGTGTGGTCAAAAATAAAGGCAGGATCGCTCTGGGATCCTGCCCTACATAAGAATCTAATCGTATCACCACCGTAATCGTATCACTTTTCGATATTGCCGAAGGCATCTAAACCCGGGAATATTGCCTGGTGGCCTACTTGTTCTTCAATTCTTAACAACTGATTGTATTTGCAAATACGATCAGTTCGGCAAAGTGATCCGGTTTTAATCTGTCCGGCTCCTGTTGCTACTACTATATCAGAAATAGTGGAATCTTCGGTTTCTCCTGATCGATGCGAAACAACCGCAGTGAATCCGGCTTTGTGTGCCATTGTGATTGTGTCCAATGTTTCCGAGAGGGTACCGATCTGATTTAGTTTAATCAAAATAGAGTTGGCACTCTTTTCATCTATACCACGTTTGAGCCGTTTGGGGTTGGTAACAAAAAGATCATCACCGACAATCTGAATTTTTTTACCCATTCGCTCTGTCATTTCCTGCCAACCCTCCCAGTCATCTTCGGCTAAACCATCTTCGATAGAAATAATTGGATAGTTTTTACATAGGTTTTCATAAAAATCAATCATTCCCGAAGAACTGAGTTTTTTACCTTCGGCACTTAGAATATATTTTTTCTTTTTAGCATCATAAAATTCCGTAGAGGCCGGGTCCAATGCAATTCTAATTTGGTCTCCGGCTTTATATACAGAATTTCCTATCGCCTCCATAATAACAGCCAGAGCTTCTTCATTGGATTTCAGATCAGGAGCAAAACCACCTTCATCGCCGACAGCAGTATTATAACCTTTAGCTTTAAGAACCTTTTTCAGATGACCAAATACTTCGGCTCCCATCTGAAGAGCTTCAGAAAATGACTTAGCACCCACAGGCATAATCATGAATTCCTGCAGATCGACATTATTATCAGCATGTTTGCCGCCATTGAGGATGTTCATCATTGGGACCGGAAGAATCTTACAATTACATCCGCCGATATATTCATAAAGGAATCTTCCACGGGATTCAGCAGCCGCTTTAACTGTAGCCAATGAAACTCCCAAAAGAGCATTAGCCCCCATCTTCCCTTTATTTTCGGTACCATCTAAATTAATCAGATATTTGTCAACTTCAACCTGATCAAAAGGATCAATCATATCTTTTATCAGAGCAGGGCCGATTTTTTCATTAACATTGGTAACCGCTTTTTGAACCCCTTTTCCAAAGTAAAATTTCTTGTCACCATCACGAAGTTCTACTGCTTCATGAGCACCTGTAGATGCCCCCGAAGGAACAGCAGCCCGACCCAATGTTCCGTCACTAAGAATTACATCTACTTCAATTGTCGGTGTACCACGACTGTCAAGAATCTGACGGGCATGGATATACTGATAATCTGACATTTTTTTTATCCTTTCATTATCTCAAAATTATTTTTCGTTATCACAAAAGTAAAAATCTTCAATATGCGAATCAAGTTTTAAGGAAGATAAATTTGATATTTTAGTGCAATAAAGACTAAAACATGCAATTGATTACATTATCCCAGAATAATTAATACGTTAGACTTCCCTTATGTTATTGCGGGATAATAACATGATAACATCAGAATAGAATGTCAGGTTGGCACATAATCTGTTGTATATTTATAGTGCACGCCCAGTATAACACCAGGTCAGTTTAATAACTGACTACTAAAGGCCGGTTTTTAACTGGCCTTTTTTTATTTTGGGCAGGCATCACCTGTTTTCAGGTCTCACCTGTTTTCAGGCATCACCAGTTTATAGAGAACTTTAATTAGGATCTGCTGAATAATTTGCCGTTCACAGTCGTTTCCTATTCGCGTAAAGGGCGGTCTTGTGTCGCCCGGTTCCCTATGCAGCAACGGAGACAAGCCCCGTTGCTACGCGAAAAAAATGTTTATTAAGTGCAAACTTTGTGGTTTATTTGTAATAATATCCGTTCACAGAAGACAATATAAAACGAACATATATACAAATAAAGAACTAATACTTTATTCAGCATTCAGCAAATCCTAATTAGCTCTTTTAGTGATTATTTGATAATCCCAAAAAATATTAAACACGATGTGTTTTATTAAAACTTGCCAAAAGTTTTGATATTTTATATCTAAAAGGATCAATGGAAGCAATAAACGAACTATTATCAACTATATCTAATATTGTTTGGGGCTTGCCCCTAATACTACTCTTGTTGGGCACTGGTGTACTCTTATCAACAAGATTGATGTTCATTCAGTTTAGAGGTTTCTGGCATGGAGTTGCTATCGCACGCGGTAAATATGATGACCCCAGCCACAAGGGACAATTAACTCATTTCCAGGCACTCTCTGCTGCACTATCAGCCACAATCGGAATCGGAAATATCGGTGGTGTGGCTCTCGCTATCTACTATGGCGGCCCGGGAGCAATTTTCTGGATGTGGATTACTGCATTGTTCGGTATGGCAGTTAAATATACTGAATGTACTTTAGCAATTAAATACCGTGAGGTTGAACCGGATGGTAACATTCTTGGTGGACCGATGTATTTTATCAAGCTGGGTATGAGTAAAAAACTACGCCCTTTGGCATATATGTTTGCATTATGTACAGCAGTTGCTGCTCTGGGTTCGGGGAATATGGCCCAATCCAATACCCTTGCTCATTCTCTGGTTGATGCTTTTGAAGTTGCACCTGAATCGATTGGGATGTGGCGATGGATCATAGGTATAGTAATCAGTACAATGGTTGGTGTTGTTATCATTGGAGGTATAAAAAGAATTGGCCGGGTCGCATCATTTTTGGTTCCGGGAATGTCAATAATATATCTTCTTTCAGCGTTGTATATTCTATTCCTTAATTTTGACCAAATAATGCCGGCATTTGATCTTATATTTTATCATGCTTTTAATCCTACTGCCGCCGCTGGTGGATTTTTAGGTTCTACTGTCTGGTTAACTATCCAATGGGGATTCAGGCGCGGTTTGTTCTCCAACGAATCGGGACAGGGTTCAGCCGCAATGGCGCACTCTACTGCTAAAGTTGATGAACCGGTGCGCGAGGGAATGGTCGCTATGCTTGGTCCGTTTATTGATACTATCATGATCTGCACCATGACCGCACTTGTAATTATTTCAACCGGAATGTGGAACAGTGGTATCAACGGTGCCCCCTTAACGATGGCGGCATTTGATAAAGCATTGCCTGTATATGGTAAATGGATGGTTGTAATCGGTATATTCTTATTCGCTTACTCAACTGTTATAGCCTGGTCATACTATGGTGAGAAGGGGATAGAATATGTAGCCGGCAAAAAAGCCAAATTGCCATATAAATGGATCTTTATAATTTTCACGCTTCTTGGAGCACGACTTGATCTGGTCTCAGTCTGGTCATTTGCTGATATTGCAAATGCTTTGATGGCTATTCCCAATTTGGTTGCCTTGATTGGCTTATCGGGAGCAATAGTGGCAATTACCAAGAAATACATGGACGAGAAAAAGCAGGGACTCCACAAACCGTATAAATAGGATTGATAATTATAATTCATAAATATCCCATCTTTTAAATTATAATTTATCCAATATTCTATTTTTTTAACCTTTGATTTTTAATCCCAGTAGAGTGGATCCCTCTTCGGACCCACCAGTTCAGAGAAGTGGCGGGTCTGGGAACAGACCCACCCTTCAAGACTGGATTTATGGGCGGTAGATGTCCACATCTGCCCATTTATTCATACAGAATTCCAATTTCATATACTTCATATTAATCCAAAATAATCATGAATAAATCTTTCCATCATTAGTATTACTATATATAATTATTGAGCAGTTTTAATTTGCTCAATAGAATAAATTCTTGAATCAAAACTTCTATCAAGGGAGTCGTATATGTCAAGACCGACATGGGTAACGGTTACAGGCGTGTTGCTTATCATTTTTGGTGTGTTAGGAATGATGGGCAATTTACAAGCTATATTTATGCCTAAGTTTATGAGTGTTCAACAGTCTTTTTTTGAAATGGTAAGAGAAAAGGCTGAAGAAAAAGACCCTGATGCTGCTGAAATTATTGATGAACTTGAAGAGATGGCTCAAGTGCCGGATTGGTTCCCGACCTTTATTTCATTCTATGGTGCTATTGGCGTTTTAATCATGGTACTGTATTTCTACTCCGGTATTGCCATGATGAACCTGAAAAGGAATGCGATAAGAATTGCATATCTTGCTATAGGGCTGTCGATACTCTTTGCTGTTGTGCAAATACTGATAGCCTTGCTATTTTTATCATCATTTGTGGTT
>DAOWMZ010000025.1 GCA_030642845.1 Candidatus Zixiibacteriota bacterium | reverse complement strand
TTTGGGTATAATCAGAATATAAAAAAAGCTGTTATACATGATAAGCTTGGTTCAACTCCATTAATCCGAAGAGTCACCGGAGGGAGAGCACTGTATCATGATCCTTCCGAATTGACCTATGCGATAATTGTAAATAGAGAGAATCTCAATAATGAAAAAATTACCGGTTCTTTAAATCAAACGTCCCAGTCAATATCAGAAGCACTGATGAGTTTTCTCCGAGAGTTAGAAATAAGATCGCATTATGTGCGTCATTCAGCGGATTCAAAAAGGGGTCTCAAGTTCTTTCATTCGGCACCATGTTTTGAGTCCGCATCCAAGTATGAAATAATATCAGATGAAAAAAAGATTATTGCTTCTGCCCAACGAAGAATTACGAACTCATTTCTTCAACATGGCTCAATAAAAATAAACGGCGTGGCTGAACATCCGGCTTTAAATCTGAATGTGTCCGATTTGAATGCTAATAGATCGCAAACCTTAAGTAGTAATAATTTCAAAGCTTTACAGGAGATATTCTTTAATAAAATGGCTGAATATCTCAGTTTGGAAATTAACCTGAAGCGATTTAATGAATTTGAAGAAGAACTTATCAAAAAATATTCTGAAACTCTTAAAAAAAAATCACATCTAAAGCGGATTATTATTAAACAATAGTTTCCTGTTATATGTCTATTACTTGATGATAGAATTATTTCAGGGGAAAAAAGAGCTTGACTTTCCTTCGGGAGAGTAGCAAATTTTGTCCCTTAAAGAAGTTGTGTCGAAAATATGGTACAACGTTGATATTAGAGGTAGAATTAAGGTTTTCGGGAAGTTCATTTAAGTGTTGTTAATGCTTGTATTTCTTGTGTTTACATTTATTTAGGATGTGGCAAAAATAAGTACTGCATTATCATTACCAGATTAACTTCTTTTAATTTAAAAATATTTTTTTGGATATATTTGTTAGGAGGACAGACTATGCTGGGTCGTTATAAACGGCATTTCCTTGTTATTTGTTTTATATCAGCATTTCTAATTCTATTAAACGGTGCTGTCTTTGCCGCTTCAACCGGTAAGATAATGGGTACTATTCTTGATGAAAAGGGTGACCCCGTTATCGGTGCATCCGTAACGGTTTTAGAAACTTCTCGTGGTGCTATAACTGATTTTGATGGTAAGTATATTATTCCCCAGATGGAACCTGGGATATATACTATTAAAATTTCACACTTGGAATTTAATACTGTTGAAATCACAGATATTCGAGTTAAAGCTGACATTACTGCTGAAGCAAGTCATAAGCTAACAACTAAAACTACTGACATTGATAAAGTCATTAAAGTCAGAGGTAAACAGGATCAGTTACAATTTTTTGAAACTTCCACCAAGACCACAATTACCAGGGAAGAAATTGAAACTGCTCCGGTAACAACTGTTGATGATCTTATCAAACAAGTAGCCGGTGTTGTTACCAACACTGAAGGTGAAATATTTATTCGTGGCGGTCGTGCCGGTGAGGTATCTTATATCGTTGATGGTGTGCCGGTAAATGATCCTTTGGGAAGTCTGGGACAGGCAGGAGCTCAGTTGTCATTGGTGTCAGGTTCAATTCAGGAAATTCAGATTATTAAAGATGGTTTTGATCCTGAGTATGGTGATGCACTTTCCGGTATTGTGAAGATTACAACCAGAACAGGTTCTAAAGATAATACTATAATGAACCTTCAGTTTATCACTGACGATTTTGGAAATCCAAGTCTTAATAAATTCTCCCGTAACAACGACTTCGTGCGTTTATCATTTTCAGGACCGGATCCGATTTTAAAAAGTAAGATTTTACCTGCCCTCGGTATTAACTTTCTTGAAGATAAGGAATTTACATACTATTTATATGCGGAAATTGATAAAAGTGATGGAATCGTTAAATACAGTGATTATGATACACCATCGACTTCAAGAAGCTATGATGATTTTAATTTCATGGGCTTCAAAATCCCCGAACGCCGTCTTAACCGATACCACTGGATGGGTAATTTAAAATTCCGTCCGCAACAGAATCTCAAGTTTATTCTCTCTTATAAAATCACTCAGCAGAGAAATACATATTTTAACTGGAGTGATATATATACATCACAAACTTCACCTGTTTTTGAAAGGAAATGGGAATCGATTTCACTTGAAGTGACACAGGCTTTATCAAAAAACATGACTTATGAAGCTGTTTTTTCATATTCCTTTAATGGTCAAATGCAAAAACCAGGAGATCCTGATCATCCGGGCAACGGACTCGATCCAGACCAGTTCATGTTTGATTATGAATGGGAATCATTCCAGGATAGAAACGGAAATGGAATCTATGATGCTCCGGAACCACTGATCAATCTTTATCCCGATACAATGACGTATGGAACTGATTTTACCGGACCAGCATATACCTTTGGTGAGTACAATTTTGATCAAAACCTTCAGGGCGCTACTTCTGATACGTCTAGATTTAGATTTAATGATAATGGATATATCGATACTCTTGAAGGAGAACCGTTTATTGACATTAATGGTAATGGTGTTTGGGATGCTGGTGATTTCCTGAATGATAAAAATGGTAACGGGATTCTTGATAATAACCGTATCAGTCATATCAATACCCGCGACCCTGAGCCATATATTGATGGTGACTCTGTAATCGGTGAACCCTTTACTGATTATAATAACAATAATGTATATGATCCTGGAATCGATGGATTTATTCGTTCAGTAGGTATAGATAACCAGGATTACAACCACAACGGTCAGCATGACGGTCCTTGTCCGGATAATAACTGCTGGACACTTGGGGTACCATATATTGATAGAAATCATAATGGTATCTTTGATGTACCTAATACCAATTATGATCCAGGTGAAGCCTTTACCGATTGGAATGGCAATGGCAAGTGGGATGCCGGTGGTTCAAGTAATTTCCTCAACCCAGGCGGTTATAATGAAGCCACTGCTGGAGGTACGCGTCTCCCATCTTCCACCTGGCATTTACAGGAAACAAAGACTTTACGCGGTGAAGTAAAAATCTTTCGTCAGTTGGGCGCCCATGAGTTAAAAGGTGGTATCGCCATCCGTCGGTTGGACTTTAATTATAATCAGATTCAACGTCCGTATGTACAATATACCGGTCGTCCTGATGGTGGTCCCTGGCCTGACAGAGGAGCTTTTAGAGATATATTTGCCTACAAGCCATGGGCTGGCTCATTCTATTTAAGGGATAAGCTTGAGTATGGCTCTATGATTGCATCACTGGGTCTTCGATGGGATTTCTTTGTACAGGATACTGATGATCTGGTTGAAGTAGCTAAAAATGATGATTTGGGTTCGGGGATTATTCTTGGTGATCGCCAGAAAGTTTCTCCACGTATTGGTTTCTCATATCCGATTTCAGATAAAGCCAAGGTCCACTTCAACTATGGACACTTCTATCAACTTCCTTCACTTACCTCAATGTATGCCAGAAACACTACGGCTATCGATCAGGATGCTGTTGTCGGTAACTATAACCTTGATTATGTAAAAACTGTCCAGTATTCTTTTGGTGTTAAATACGCTATGAGCGAGTACTATTCGATAGATGTCTCAGGCTATTTTAAAGATGAATTTGATAAAATAAATAGAGCAGTTGTTCGTGTAAACAATCTAAACCGTCAGCAGTATCGCAATAGTGATTATGGCCGCAGCCGTGGTTTTGAGTTAACTATTGATAAACGAAGTGGTGGATATGTTAATGGAATGCTCAGTTATACTTATGCCTTTGCTTTTGGTAAAGCTTCTGAAGCTTCCCGTGAATGGGGAACTGAGTTTGAATTATCACGTGAACCTCTTTCGGAACATGCTCTCGACCATGATGTTCGTCATTCCTTAAAATCAAATATTCAGATTTTTATTCCTAATACTGTCAAACCTAATTTGTTTGGTTTACCAATTCCCAGTGGCTGGTCTCTGTCACTTGAAACATTTATTGAATCAGGAAGACCTTTTACACCTGATCGCGCATATCCAAATGTTTCAACTGTTACCGGTGAAGATATCCAGGCCAACTCACTCCGACTTCCTTCGATTATTTTATTCGATATCCGGTTTACAAAAGATTTCAACCTTGCCGGATTGGATCTCAATTATATTTTATGGGTTGAAAATATATTTGATAAGAAAAATGTAACTGACGTGTACAGTAATACTGGTCGTCCTGATACTCAACAAAATCAGAGTGGTATTATCAAAGGTGGTACTGATTATGACCGCAGTCCGGGATTATGGGATTATGGCCGCCAGATAAAAATGGGATTAGAAGTTAATTTATAGTAATAATAGAGAAAAATATTTGCTGAAAATAAATGAGGACTTTATGCAATTGAAGTGTTACAAGTTAGATACAAAAAGGAAAAGGCAATTACTCCTTTTAACTTCCCTTTTGGTATTTATTGTGATGATATCTCCAACCCAGGTCTGGTCACAAGCTAAAGTGGGAACAACCGGAGCGCAGTTCCTTGAGTTAGGAGTCTCAGCACGGGCAATGGGAATGGCAGAAGCTTTTACTGCTGTAGCCGATGATATCTCAGCTGTTTACTATAATCCGGCTGGGTTAACATCACTTTACGGAAAAGAAGCAGGTTTTACTTATATCAATATGCCTGCCGATATCTCATATGGTTTTGGAGCTATCGGTTTACCGCTTGAATCTATCGGAGGTGTTCTTGGAATAAGTGTTTATGCTCTGGGATCGGGTGTTATGGAAGAAACTGATTATAATAGAGTCCCTACCGGAAGACTATTCTATTATGATGATTTATCCATTGCAGCCAGTTATGGCAGGTATTTGACTGACAGGTTCTCTATTGGATTTACTGTGAAATATATTGGTGAATTTGTTCACGATTATTCTTCCAGTGGATGGGGAGCTGATGTTGGTACCATTTATGATACTGGGTTTAGAGGATTTAAAATTGCTATGTTGATTTCCAATTTTGGACCTGATATGAAATTTATTAAGAATCCATATCCTCTTCCTATTAATTTTAAGTTTGGTGGAGCGATCAATGTAATAGAAGCTGATGATTACCTTCTGACTTTTGCAGCTGAAGGTTCACATCCTTCTGATAACCTTGAGAAATATAATAGTGGCGTTGAATTCGTTTATAAAGATATATTTTCTTTAAGAGCCGGCGCTCGATTTAACTATGATACCGATGGTTTTACAACCGGAGCTGGTGTCAAGTTGCCGTTCGGTGAAGAGCGCGAGTTACGCTTTGATTATGCGTTTCAGGATTACGGAGTTCTTACTGAAGTACACCGGTTCACTTTAGTTGTGGCCTTTTAGGGAGTAATTGATACAAATGAAAT
The DNA here is from genome assembly GCA_030642845.1 of Candidatus Zixiibacteriota bacterium. Lineage (GTDB taxonomy): Bacteria > Zixibacteria > MSB-5A5 > GN15 > FEB-12 > DAOWMZ01. The sequence goes on along the minus strand of DAOWMZ010000025.1, from coordinate 5,809 downwards.
ATTCAAAGATTAGAAATAATCAAAACCTCATCAATATCCTGATCATCTCCAGCTTGTCATTGCTGATCTTCTCTATTCTGATGTTTGCCGGATGTACCAGTACTCTTGAGGGAGATGTTTACGAAAACAAAAAACCGATTGTCTATTTTGCTACTATTCCACCGGAAGGGCAGGATTTTAGCTCAAACCCGGTGATTTACTGGTACGGGACAGACAATGATGGTTTGATTGATTATTACCGCTATCATATTGCAACTGTTAAACTGATAGGTGATATGCCTCCTGAAGATTATATCTTAACTATAAATGATAATCAGTGGAATTATATTGATGTAGATCCTGCACAAGCTGATCCTCATACTAAAAATAGTCTTCCTTTAACGGCAGATACTACCAATCCGGTTAGAGGATTTGTACCACAATGGGTCTTTCTTCAGGCTTTTGATACAGAAGGTATGGGTTCGGAAATAGCTTACAGGCTTTTCCTGCGTAATGATAACCCGCCCGAAACTTATATTCTCATCAATGAAGCAGACATGCCTTTTGTTAATGCAGAATTACCGGGCGGTATTGTAACTGGTGTCAGACTACGCTGGCTCGGTGAAGATCCCATTGATTATCCTTCGGATGCACCTCCTTTTGAATTTGAATGGCGACTTTATGGTCCATATACTGTTGAAGATACCGCAATAATTAATCATACTTATCGAAAAGAAGTTTTTGTTACTACTGACGGCTTTGTTTATGATATTGGTGATACTATTATCAGATGTGACACTACCTTCACTGATTCTGGTATGATTGATACCTGTAATACTTATTTAGTTGATCCAGCAGAGCAGCTCCCATCTATATTAGGAGAATGGGATAAGGTCTTTGATATAGAAGATCCGAACTTCATTAGTTCAGATTATAATAAAATCGAAGATAGCTCATGGAATGGGATTGATACCTGGGTTCTCAATTCAAATGATACATTGTATAATGTATTTAAAGATGTGAGTTCAAATATAACATTTGAAAGAATTTTCTTATTCTGGTGTCGTTCTCGGGATGATGCTTTTGTTCCGGATCTTACTCCGGCATGTTCAGCCTTGTCAGTAATCAATCCGCAGTATGAAAATGATGTTGCAGTTCTTGACTTTACCTTTTATAAAAGAACTCAGAATTACCCAAATAGAAATTTTGATATGGAAGCATGGTGGCTTGATAAGATTAACAGATGGGATCCATTAACAGGATTTACAGAAGACGATTATTACACAAAAAGTACAGTTGTCTCAACATTGCCGTTATTAAAAATCCTACTAAGCTATAAAATGCTGATATGTACCAACGAGTGTTTGGGAAAATCTTTTATTGCATCTCCTGAGAAATCAATATCAACGGATCTTTATAAAGCTATTGATGCCGGTGTAAATGTCTGGCTCTCAATGCGATGTCCTTTAGTGTCACAGCAGAATAAGCCACCTGATCCATTTATACTTCCCGGTAGTTCAGTTATGCCTCCAGAGTACGCTTTCTATTTTGCCGTTCAAAAAACTCAATTCTCTGCATGGACATTCTGGGGGAATGAGGAAGGGTTTGCAAGTGCTCCATATAAGTTCAGGACAGAAGATTTTATTGGAGCGTATAATCTGCAACCTCAGTGGCCGGAAGTTAATGTTCTTGGTACTCATGTAGAAAACCGGTTAACGGATTTATCCATAAAAGGAATGTCATACAATCCGGATGTTCCGGCTTTAGGTGAAGTAAATTATAGTGTTGCCGGTTTAGGTGCTGAAGTGATGTATCTGTATAAGTCATTCTATGGTGCTTCTCATCCATTTGGACGTCAGATGGAATTTGATTATAACCAGGAAGGAACTCCGGTAGGACATAGATTTAATACCGGTGTATTCAAAACTGTACATTTTGATTTTACAATGACTTGTCTTGATGATACAACTATGGCGATCCCGGGTGATGCTTCTTCAACTCCTGTACAGGCATTAATTGACACTGTATTAAACTACCTGTATGATCCATCAATTGCCGCACCAGTTTCTGAAATTCGTTATGATGATGCCGGTTTGAGTCTCTCAATATCAGAAATGAGAGATAACTACTGGCAGCGCAATGATGATAAAGCCCGCGAAAAAGGGCAGTGGCCATGGGATCCTAACGGCAAACGTAAATAAGCCGATCTTTTATAATTGATAGATAAAGGGACTGATTCTTCAGTCCCTTTTTTATTGTTGGAATAATATTTCCTTTAGTCTTTGTAAAGGGGAGTAGGAAGGGAACAATTGCAAGGCTTGATTTAAAACAGAGATCGCTTTAGCCGTTTGATTGGTTGAAATATACCCGTTGATTAAGTTGATATATGCATCAGTTAAAGAAGAATCAAGGTCAATTGCATTGAGGTTGTATTGAATCGATTCTCCATAACTTTCCTGTAACCCCTTTATGTATCCAAGCTGGAAATTTGAAAATGCTAATTGCTTTTTTATATTACCGGGGCTATTTCTAAAACTGCTTTTAAATGCCTCATCATCCGTTTCAATTGGGGGAGGAGAAGCTTGTAATGCTTTGGTGAGAAATTCTACTGATTCGGATAACATGTCTCGGTGTGACATAAGCAAACCGATTTCGTTTAAGAGATAAATATCATTCTTTAATAATTCAGATGATTCCAAGGCTGCCTTGTAATATGTTTTGTTATCCAATGAATCAATAGCAAATATAGAACGAAGCAACACCTGATGGGCAGTCAAGTTATACGGGTTGTGTCTAATTGTATTATTTACAAGAGTTATAGATTCCTGATATTTATGTTCCAAATATTTGAGTGTTGCCAGATTTGTATAAGCTTTATTCCGAAACGGATGATATTGAATTTCTTGTTGGAAATAAAACCGGGCTGAATCTATACTACCTGATTTCAGAAAACAATTACCAATATTTAAATTCACTTCAGGAAATAATGAATCAATTTTATAAGCTTCACGATTATAATTTAGTGAAGATTCAAAATCATTTTGAGTAAAGTAGTAATTACCTTTGGACATCATTAGCTGCGGTGAATTGCCTTCCGGGAAAGTAACTACCGGATAATATGAAAGGAGCAGTGTTATTAACACTATTGCAGACAGGACTGCTGTTTTTGCAATATTTTCTCTCATATATTTGATTATCATTATTAATCCGGATGCTGAAAAAATGAAATAAAATGGTAACATTGGAAGTCGGAAGCGACTGTTAAAGAAGAATAGTGAACCGGCTAAAAGGTATATTATTAATAATATCACAAGCAACCTGAGAACTTTATTTCTCCTCCACAAAAGCAGTATAGCTATAACAGAAAAAGCGAATAAAATACCAAATACTACCGGATTGTATTTTAAAAGAGGTATTATTTGAAAGAACTGATTTAAATCGCGGTTGTTGGATATCTCACGATTTGATATATTGAAATATAATTTTTTCAGATATAAATTGATAAAAGCTTTCGGGTTTTCAGTTATCCATTCCATCCCTTTTTCAAACCAGAATGATGATATTTCCCCCGATGATAATTCCCTTCCGGTTTCAGTTACAGCAATATGGCTAATCTGTGATATCTGCCAATTAAACCCCATCGGCTCCGGCATTACAGCCGAAACACCGTCGGCATCAGGGTTATTACCAATATAAAAATTGATTCCCCCCTGCGAAGAAATCAGTACCGGATCATCAGCAATAATCAAGTTACGAATAGTAATCGGAGCAATTATTAATATCAATGCTATGAAGAAAAACAGTATTTGTTTATACCATTGCAAAACCTGATTTTTATAAATGATGATTAGTAAAAGTAGTGGTACTACCCAACTCAGAATGGTTGGCCTGGTTATGGCCGCCAGACCCATGAAGATACCAATCAGGAAAGCATTTCTAAGTGTCTTATTATCAATCCATAAAAGTAATCTATAAAGAGTAAGTTGCAATAGCAGCATGAACAAAGGATCTAATAAAAGTTCTGATTCAAAATAGAGAGTAATCGGATAAATTGCATGAATAAAAGCAGCAAACAATCCTGTTTTATAATCAAATACTTTTTTCCCGATTAAATACGTTAGTAATATTGAGAATATCCCAATTATTAATCCAAATAGATGACCTATCCATAAAGAAGCACCAAATACTGCATATAATAATCCAAGGCAAAAAACATAAAAAGGTGCCCTAAAATAAGTAGTGTCCCCAAAAATATTCCCATTAGCTATACTAATAGCCCAATTATAATGATAGTAATTATCAACAGTGAGTTGATTCCATTCAGGAAGAGAATTATAGTAAAACAAATAAACAACTCTTAGACAAAATGCTAAAAATAGAATTATTAATAAGGCTTTGCTATTCTTCATGTTATCTATTTTCTCTGCAATCATCATAACAATATAGGCAATATTGAGCATGCTAGCTGAATAAAAAACAATTAATTTGCTATATATATGCAATATTAATCATCTATGCAAAGATTTCTCCCTGTAAGAAAATTTTTCTCACTCTTAAATACTTCTTTCAGTACTTATAACTCATTGATATTTAACAATATAATATCAATAATACAATTATGGGTGCATTATTATGCACTGGTTTATAATGAAACAATCAAACTGATCTACGGCACAACCTTTGCTTCTTTGATTATCATAATTAACAAGGAGACTCGATGAAGCATATTAAATCAGATATCTTCACCATAATTATCCTGACTTTGGTCATTTTCTCAGTATCTCAGACACAAGCCATGTCATCGGTTTTATCACCCGGTTTGGATAAATTGGTCTCTGACAGACAATATAATAGTCCTGATAGTGTTATAGAAGTAGTGATTTTCCTTGATGGCTATGAACTCTCCTACGAAGTCAATTCTATTTCCAGATCAGAAAGAATTCCCAGAAGTCAGCTAATTAAGAATGTTACAAATATTTTAAAAAGTTACCAGACTGTAAATGCCGGTATTATCGAGCGTTTTTTGATCAATAATTCTGTTACTCCTGTTAAAAGACACTGGATTGTCCCTGCTTTTACTGCCAGTCTGCCGATTTCACTTTTGGAAAGACTTTCTGAATTTAATGATCTCCAATTAGTCGTTGAAAATGCCAGTCTCAATTTTGATAAGCCAATTGAAGAAAAAAGTGCCCCTGCCATGACAACTTCGGTTCCAGAGCAGTTAAATATGTTGAAAGTTCCTTCATTATGGCAAGCCGGTTTCACTGGTAAAGGTCGTCTTATATGTTCCTTTGATACCGGCGTAGAACAGGATCATCCGGCTCTTTCATCAAAATGGCGCGGTAATCATGCTGATTTAAATGCTGCTTGGTTTTCTAAAGTAACTCCTGATCAGAATCCTACCGATGCAGTTGGACATGGTACTCATACTATGGGTGTAATGGTTGGCTCCGATGGAACTGATACTATTGGTGTAGCTCCTGATGCTGAGTGGATTTCTGCTGGAGTAATTGATCAGGGTCGTAATCTGAGCACTACTATTTCTGATATACTTGATGCCTTTGAATGGGCCTTAAATCCTGATGGCGACACTTCTACTACTGATGATGTCCCTGACGTGATTCTTAACAGTTGGGGAATCCCCAAAGGATTATTTACCCCTTGTGATGAAACCTTTGCTCTGGCTATTCAAAATGTTGAAGCAGCTGGTGTAGTAACTATTTTTGCTGCAGGGAATGAAGGACCTAACCCGACTACTATCCGTAACCCCGCTGATATGGCTTTATCTCCATTAACATCCTTTTCCGTAGGAGCTGTCGATAATAATTCT
>DAOWMZ010000111.1 GCA_030642845.1 Candidatus Zixiibacteriota bacterium | reverse complement strand
GCTAACGGCAGACTCAGCAAATATACATAAACATATCTGTTTCCGATTTTTATTCCAAAAAGATAACGGGCGCATTTAAGGCTGTAATACGAATATGAAATCATAGTCGAAACCGAAAAGAGTATTATTATCAAAGTGAGTAAATAACGCCCCAGACTTCCCATTGTTGCTGTGAACGCTTCGACCGTGATGAGAACCGCCTCAGAGCTTGATGATAATTCCCCCTTAAGAACTCCACTGCTGAGTATAACTAATGCTGTAAGAGTGCAGACTATATTTGTATCCAGGAATGGTCCTAACATCGCTATCAGACCTTCGCGGATTGGTTCTTTGGTTTTGGCGGCTCCATGAGCCATAGGGGCGGTTCCAACTCCGGCTTCGTTTGAAAAAGCGGCTCTTCGGATTCCGGTTTTTAGTACCTCTGCAAAAGCAACCCCTATCCCTCCGCCAATTATCGCCTCGCCTCCAAATGCATTCCTGAAAATCATCATAAAAAGTTCTGGGACACTTGATATATTGGCAAAAATTATAAACAGGGCAGAAACAAGATATAACAGGAACATTGCAGGGACAACTTTGGCAGCTACAATCCCCACTCTGGTAATACCGCCAAGGATAACGATACCGACCAGTATCATACAAACTATACCAGTTGCTACTCTATTAAAACCATAGTCCGCATATAACAGACCCGATAGCTGATTAACCTGGAATAATGAAAGACAGCCGATCATCCCGCATATTGCAAATAAAATTGCCAAAGGTTTGAAATATTTCCCAAGACCGACTTCGAGGTAATACATCGGGCCACCCTGATCGATGCCGTTTTCATCTTTTTTACGATACATTGTTGCCAGAGTGCAGGTGAAAAACTTGGTGGACATCCCTATTACTCCAGCTACCCACATCCAGAAAATTGATCCTGGTCCTCCAACTGAAATAGCAATTGCAACTCCTGCAATATTACCCATTCCAATCGTGGCAGACAAAGCCGAACTGAGAGCCTGAAAATGACTTATTTCACCGGGGTCATCTTCCTTGTCATATTTGCCTCTTAGAATATCGAAGGCATGCTTTAATCCTCGGAAAGGTAAAAAACGGCAGGCTATGGTAAAATAAATTCCAGCTCCAACTAAAAGAATTACAAGCGGTAATCCCCACGCAATATCAACAGCATTTGCCCAGAAATTCTCAAAATATTCCAATACTATCCCCTGTCATTTGGTTTGGTTATAAATAAATAAAAAAAACATGAATGTCTTTCGTCTTTGTGTAAAACAATAATTGTATATAAGATTACAATTATCAACAATAAAGGGTCTTGTTGAAAAAGTCTGTATTATAATAAATGCCTGTCGTATTTGTCATTCCCGATCTGATCGGGAATCCAGTAACTCATTAATTTAATTGACAATTTCAAGGGGATACTACCTGACTAAATAATACAGACTATGCCTGCTGGATTCCCAGTCAAGCTGGGAATGACAATGAGAATTTAATTTAATAGAATAAAAGTAACTTCGTTACTCTTTCTGTTGAAAACTATCATTCAATATGTTTTATTCTGGAAACAAAATATTTCAGTAAGGAGTTTTTTAATGGCCACCAGAATGATCACATCGGTTATTTGCAGTTTAGCTTGTTTGCTAATCATTTTTTTTGCATCAACTGCTTCAGCTGATTCTTACTTCAAACAGCAGACTTATACCGGTGCAATGGAAATGATGGGACAGACAACCCCGGAACGCTATGACACTACCGAAACCTGGGTGGGTAAAAATAGTGCCTATGCAGCCCTTCCGGAAAATTATGCTTTTCTAATCAAAGTAGATGAAGGTATCGGGATCAGCATTAACCACAATGATAGCTCTTATGCCGAGATTCCACTGGATTTTGATGTGCTTCTGGCAGAAACCATTGATGATAGCGAAAATGCTGAAGAGGCAAAAGATGCGATTAAACAGATGATGGGATCTATGGAAGCCACTTGTACCCCCACTGATGAGACCAAAAAAATCAAGGATTGGAATGCCAAAAAGTATATCCTCGAAATAAAGATGAGGATGATGACTATGAAATCAGAAATCTGGGCTACCGAGGATATTGATATTGATTATAATCTTTATTATCTGGTCAGTAATGCCATGATGGCATCTTTTCCCGGATTTGAAGATCTTGTTTCAGAGTTTAACAAAATCAAAGGGATTGCTGTTCTTACCAATGGCGAGATTGAAATGATGGGTGCTAAATCCACTTCAGCAAACAGCCTTCTGGAATACAAAAAATCCGATCCGCCGGCTGGCATTTATGAAATCCCGAAAGGTTACAAAGAGATCACCATACCCGGCATGGGTCATTAGATAAAAGATAGTAGTTACGTAGGTCGAAAGTCTTTACTTTTTTTGTTCTGTCGGGTCTTGTCCCGCCTTGAGGGATGTGACCCGACAGTTATTTTTAGCATCAGGGCACAGCATGCTGTGCCCCTACAAGAAGATAATTAATTAACGTACATGGCAGGTCCCCCAAATCTGCTAGCACACATTGTGCGTTCATTAAGGGGCACACGAGGGTTTGTGCCGCCCACATAAACTATCTCCACCGTTGAATTAATAACAGGCAACATTGTTGCTTTTTTTTATTGGCATATGTTATTGAATGTGATGCAATTGCTGACCGCCTATAATAAAGTTGGAACAAAACTATACCCCTTATTTGTTTAATAAACAGAGGACATACTTTCCGTTATTACAGTTCGGGTTGGTAGAATTAAATGCCGTCATAATTTGAAGGTGGTGATCATGTATGAAAAAAGAGATTTTAGCAGCTCTATACGCATTTAGAAATATCAAACATATGATCATACAACTTCCCACACAGCTTTGGGAAATTTTTCTTCCCGATTCCATTAAAGGGTTAGCACTGCTCGAAACAAACTTAATTATTTTAAAAAGGCGTGAGAAGACTCGCAACAAAGTTATGGCTATTCAAAAATTATGTGGTTTTCCATTGCGACCGAATGCATCATTGCGCGAGACAAGAATCAAAGCACGACTGGAAGATCTCAAGCGTGATAGAAGATATCGGAATTATTCAGACGACTTATCTGATGAAGAGTAAGATATTTTAAATAGAATAGATAGTGGATTATTAACATCCACTATCGTAGATTCAGCAAATATCTAATTCTTGACTTATTCCTCCCTGTTCACTATCTATAATCAATACACATAATGAACTTTGCAGAACCGCCTGTTAATAATAAATTGAATATCGAATCTGATTATCTGGCGGAACTGCTTTAAGGAGGCATCCATGTCAAGATATCTATCTATTCTTTTGATTCTGCTAATAATAACATCCTTTGCTTTTGCTAACTCTTATGAAAGTCTTAAATCAGATCAGACATGGGAATCATTCAATTATCCGCACCCGATAAATTTTCCTGTACAAAAGAGCGGGGATGATCTTTGTGTAGTGTTTAATCATACTGACCTGGATACTCTTTATGGTTTTAATTCCGGATGGGAATTCGGTGACCGGGTAATTTCATACTATGATCCCGCAGGTTGTGCTTCGCCAATATATCCTTTTGAGATTTCTTCTGTTGATTTTTTCCTCTTAGCTATTGATGGAACCTATGAATGGCCGGTGACAGTAGATGTTATAGTGTATGATCTTCAGGTAACCGGACAAGAATGTTATGGTCCCGGAGCCGAACTATGTCGTCAAACAGTAGTATGTGATGAAGAGACTTTTGCTTTCCCTGATCCGGGCAATGTTGTTTTTGATAATCCCTGTTGTATTGACGGACCGTTTTTTTTAGGAATAGAATACTCTGATTCTTTAACCGGCAAATATCCCTCGGTTGTTTTTGATTATAATCTTACTCCCGATACCTGTGATATTTTTTATTATATTTGTTGTGATTGGTATGGCTCCTACGCCTACTGGGTAACCCCTCCCGGCTATCCCTTCTTCTGGATAAACGGCGAAACGCAATCGCTGAGTTGTTGTGATGATCTCGATAGCGATTTGATTTGTGATGAATCCGACAACTGTCCCGGTTTGGCTAATACTGATCAAGCTGATGCCGACAGTGACGGTGTTGGTGATCTATGTGATAATTGTCCCGATGATTACAACCCCGGACAGGAAGATACCGATGGCGATTCTTTTGCTGATGCCTGTGACAACTGCCCAGATGATTTTAATGATTTGCAGGAAGACGCTGATGGTGATGGTATCGGTGATCTATGTGATGCCTGTCCCGATGATCCCTATAACGACAGCGACAATGACGGCTATTGCGCCAACGATGACAACTGTCCCACAATCTATAACCCTCTTCAGGAGGACAGTGATTTTGACAGTATAGGTGACTCCTGTGAAGTAAGTTCAGGATGTGTCGGCATAAGAGGAAATATTGATGGTTATCTCAATGAGGATATTAATGTTGCTGACCTTACCTACTATGTCGATTATCTTTTCAAAGGTGGTCCTGCTCCACCATCACTTTTAGAAGCGGATGTAAATAATGATGGTGATATTAACGTAGCTGATCTGGTTTATCTTGTAGATTACTTATTCAAAGGTGGCCCTCCCCCGGAACCATGCCCATAAAATATTCATATATTACAAAAAAAACAGCCACTCAAAAAGTGGCTGTTTTTTTTAGATAAAATCTAATTTACAAACAGATTATATCAATCACCGCAGTGGCCGGGACCAATATCACCATTGTTGTAATCATCAAACGTGCTTTTCCATTTGTTAATAGTTTTCTTCATATTCCTGCTGAGACTATCCCAATCATCACAATTATGATCAGCAAGGAAGGCATCAGCATCTTCAAAGATTTCACTTATAACAGTAATGTCAGCACCATTTGCTTCATTCAGCTTAGCGCCTAACATCTGAGCATAAAGCTTAGTGATACCGTTAGAAGGAGCGCAGTAATAATGCTGTGACAGAACATTAACAGCCATTAAAGCTGTAGAAACTTCCATACTCTTTGCTCCACCCGGAGTACCCAGCCAGATAGGAAGCAGAGGACTTACAACATCAGCCTGCGGGCCAAAACCGGCGTGGTTCTTCCAGAATCCGATAGTCAATGAACAGCCATCGAATTCCATCAGATAAATACCGGCATCCCAGGTCATATCTCTTTCACCAGCTTCAAGATTGGTACAAATGGTCATACCAGTAGTTGGATCGGCGTCGCTGTCAATGGCATCGTCAGCACCCTGATCCTGCATAGTGAAGACATAACCTTCAGGAAGATCAAACACTACATAGTAATCACCCGGTTGCAGATCATCAAAGATATAGAAACCGTTAACATCGGTGACTGTAGTGGCTAATAACTCATCAAGACAATTATAGAGTTCAACTACTACGCCTTCAACTCCGGCTTCATCCATATCCTGAATACCATTTTTATTGTCATCATACCAAACAGTATCACCCAGAGCTGCTAATTCCGGCTCAGATGGAGTGAATTCAAACTTTACAAGTGTTTGTTTTTCATAACCTAAATACCATCCGATATAAAGTTGCCATGACGTACCGCCATTTTGATCAGGATAAAGCTCCCAAATGTAGGTATCAGCAACGGGTAAATTAATTTCACAGGTAACGCCTGTTTCAGTAGTGTAGCAAATTTCCAGATATGGTTTGAAATTTACATTTTCACGACTATTGAATCTGGTAAATCTCGACATATATTCATTTTGACGCATGAAAAAGCCAAAGTTGTCATAGGTTCCATTGAGCCATTCCTGTACTAAGGAAGTAAGATCGACAGAATGCCAGCCAACAGCATCAGCAGTGAAAGAGCTATAAACAGATGGAGCATAAGCTCCGCCGAAATTATTCCAGGTAACGGTATGTTCATCCCAGGTATTTGTAATCCGATGGACACTTATAGTCTTGCCACTTGCAACATTTACATTCATATAAAAAGTAGCTGAATCCAGAGTAGCCCCAGGTGGCAACATAAAGTTGGCCAGTTGGAACGGTTCGGCGTTGGATATCGAATCGGTTGGTTTTTCACTACAACCGACAATAAATAACCCGATCAGCAGGATTGAAAGTAATCCTAAACTCAGTTTGTTCATCAAGTTGTCCTCCAATAAAATATTATTGATTACTTTTAAATTCTATTTGCCTATATTAATGAAAAGCTGATAAAACAACTTATTATTAATACCGAGCTTCCCTGCCGCAATTTAAACCTAATATTCCTTAAGTCAGATAGCTAAAATATAAATAATAAATGAAAATATCCTAGAATTAAATTTATTATCAGGGTTGTCGTTAGCAATAATGTATAAATTCCTTACATAATACTAGATTAACATGATCTCTTTTTGTGATTAAACAGTCTTATCCGGGGATTGTTCAAATAATGATCAATTTTATTAGGGAATTATCATTAATAAAAAATACGCCCAGG
>DAOWMZ010000289.1 GCA_030642845.1 Candidatus Zixiibacteriota bacterium | reverse complement strand
ATCTTCAATATTGATAATGAATGCAATAAAATTGCCGGCTGTGTAAAGCGAGTCTTTTTTAATTCTTCAGCCGGACCCTCAAAAGAGAGTTTGGCTATATCATAATTCATTTCATCAGAGGCAAGCTTGTAAAGTTGTTTCACCTCGTCCGAATATTCAAATAAATCTTTTCCCATCCCAACATATTGCGATGCTTGTCCGGGGAAAAAGAGTACCGTCTTACTCATAATACTACCACCTCACCAAAGCGGCACCCCAAATTAATCCGCCGCCAAAAGCAACCATCAAAACATAGTCACCCGGTTTCAATCTTCCCTCATGATTAGCTTGGTCTAATGCCAACGGCACTGAAGCAGCCGAGGTGTTGCCATATTTTTCTATATTCATGTAAACTTTGCTTTTATCTACTTTTAGTCTTTTAGTCAGAGCATCAATAATCCTAATGTTAGCCTGATGGGGAACTACCAGAGTAAGATCATCTGCAGTCAAACCGGCATCTTCCAAAACTTTAAGACTGGCATTACACATTTCCCTGACAGCCACTTTGAAAACATCGGAACCAGCCATATACAGTTTATCTTTACCATTATTGACATTTTCAGGAGTATACGGGTTCCTTGTTCCGCCAACTTCCTGCCAGAGAAGTTTGGCTAAACGGCCATCCGATTTCATAAAAGTAGAAATTACGCCATTGCCATTGCTATCCGGTCCGATTACAACCGCTCCGGCTGCATCACCAAAGAGGATACAGGTTCCTCTGTCTTTGTAGTTTGTAATTGAGGATAATTTTTCAGAACCAACAATAAGAGCTTTTTTGTACTGGCCGCTTTGAATAAGAGAGTTCGCCAATGACAGGCCGTTTATAAAACCGGTACAGGCCGCAACAATATCAAAAGCTACCGCATTAATCAAACCTACTTTTTCCTGAACAATGACAGCTTCCGATGGGCATCTGTAATCTGGTGTAACGGTACCAATAATCAACAAATCTATTTCTTCGGGTGAAGTACCTGAATTTTCCAGAGCTCTCCTGCAAGCTTCGGCAGCCATATCACCACCCGTCATATCTTCATCGCAAATACGTCTCTCTTTGATACCGGTACGAGAGATGATCCATTCATTAGTTGTATCTACAATTTTCTCAAAGTCAGCGTTTGTCATTCGACGAGGAGGTGTAAACGACCCCGTTCCCAGTATTCTTGCCTTTACTTTCTGATCCATTATTTTTTCCAAAATGATTGTTTAACAGTTCATCATGAATTCTATTCCTGATCCCTTTGGAAGTCATTTCATAAGCAGCCAAAATTGCATTGCATATGGCTCTTGCATTTGATGAACCATGACAGATAATAACGTTTCCATTTATCCCTAATAGAGGTGCTCCACCTGACTCAGCATAATCAAAAGTTTTTTTCATCCTCTTGAGAAAGGGCAATAACAGCATCGCTCCCGCTCGAGAGAATATATTGGTCTGTATCTGGCGCTGCATAGAACTGACAAGCATCGGCTTAATCGATTCAGCAAACTTAAGAAGAATATTTCCGATGAATCCATCAGTCACCGCTACATCCACACTCCCGCTCAATATATCACGCCCTTCAATATTACCAACAAAGTTGATCTTGGAATCCTGGAGAAGATTGCTGGCGTTAAAAATAAGCTCATTCCCCTTGCTTCGTTCCTCGCCGATAGAAATCAACCCTACTCTTGGGGCTTCCAGATCAAAAATCACGCTGCAATAAACGGCTCCCATCACAGCAAATTGTGAAAGGTGCTGAGGTTTACAGTCAACATTGGCTCCTACATCAAGTACCACAATCGGTCTTCCGGTAGAAGTAGGAAAGAGGCTGGTAATAGCCGGACGGCTTACCCCTTTGATACGCCCCAGAGTTAAAAGCGATGTAGCCATTACAGCTCCGGTATTTCCCGGTGATACAAATGCTCCTGTTCCAAGAGATTTCAACTTTTTCAAACCTACCGCAATGGAACTATCGCGCATCCTGACCCCTTCGGTGGCCGAAATTCCCATAGGTACTTCGGAGTCAGCATTTACAATCGATACGTTCTTGAGATCAACCGATTTTTTATCAAGGATTGGCTGAATTACATCTTCCCGTCCGACCAGGATAAGATTCAATAAATCTCCCAGACGTAGGGAAGCATCCAGACCACCCTCGATAATACTCTCCGGCCCGTTGTCTGCCCCCATTACATCAAGAATGACCGTATTTTTTCCAGCGGTTTCTGTCACAAATGTTATACCCTAAATATGTTAAACAGGGTTAATAAATTAAGCTTCCTTAGCAGCAATAATCTGGCGTCCGTCATAGTAACCGCAGTTGGTGCATACATGATGCGGCAACCGGGGACTGTGACAATGAGAACATTCGATTACATTGGGAGTTTTAATCTTCCAATTGGTACGACGCTTACGTCCTCTCGTGCTGGAATGGCGCCTTTTGGGAAGTGGCATGACTTTTTCCTTTTTTTCAATTCTCTTTTTGCTTGAGATCCTTAAGACCTCGCCAGCGTTCATCAATAACTTCTGTTTGGCAGTCGCAGTCCTGATGATTACGGTTGATTCCGCAATTGGCGCACAAACCGGCGCAATCCTCGGAACAGAGCGGCATCATCGGCACTGCGATAATAATCGCCTCACGAATAATATCTGTAATATCCGCTTTGATTTCATTGCCATAACAAAAGACATAATTTTCATTATCTTCAGCTTCATCTTTAAGCCGGTCGTGATATTCTTCGGAACAGATAATAAAATCCGTTTTAAAATTCATATCACTTTCATACTTATCAAGACACCGTACACATTCGAGCACTACCTTTGCGTGCGCGTTGCCTTGGCAGAAGTACTCTTCATCAGACTTCTGTATTTTCAGGTCAACTTTGACCTCGCTGATACCACTAATACCATTATAATCAATGGTAAAAGAATTAGGTTCAGTCTCTAAACATAAGTGAACGGGAAATGTTTCATAATCCCGTAGATATAATACCATAGCCTAAGATTTTATCAAAATTAGACCTAAAAGTCAAGTACAAAAAGGGTTTATAACCATTTGTGATACAGGACATTACAGATCCACGTAAGGTACACCAATTAAAAAGACCAGCCAGAAGCCGGTCTTTAATATTATAAAATCTGAAAATACAGTCTTTTAAAAACTGCTAAGCAGTAAAATACTAATGAGTTTCCTTATATACTTTTATTCTGTTTTTGGCTCTTTCCAGAGCTTCTCTAACAGACGGAAGGTCTATATCAGTTTCACCTGATCCCGAAGAAATCAGCCTTTTCTTTTCTCTTTCATAAGCTTCCTGAGCTCGCTCAATATCGATATCATCACCCCGTTCAACAGCATCGGCAATAATAGTTGCTTTATTGTTGGAAACTTCCAGAAAACCGCCCGAAACCGCCATGAGATTTATTTGATCAGCAGCATCACGAAATTCAATTCTTCCCGGCTTCAAAGCGGTAATCAAGGGAGCATGGTTTGACATCACACCCAAATAACCCTCGCTTCCGGGAACAACCAGCGACTTTATCTCAGCTTCAAAAAAAACCTTTTCAGGTGTTACTATGGATAACAGAT
>DAOWMZ010000319.1 GCA_030642845.1 Candidatus Zixiibacteriota bacterium | reverse complement strand
TGTATTAAAGGTGAGAGGACATTCGGCGGATTTTTCTGGGCAGGTAATTATGGAGGTGGTTCCGGTGATTATGATAAGATAATGGGCTCAAAACTACTTGATAACTTTCTGACGAAATCTGATGGTTTAATAATGGCCGATGATCCGTCAAAATGCGGTATCGGTGGAGTGGGAACCGGAGCTTATGGTGCTTTCAGAACAGCATTATTTAATGATCATAGATTCTCATCTATAACCGTTACTGATGGTCCTCTTGATTTTGATGGTGCCGATGGCAACGGTGGATTGATTACCATGTTTGATGATGCCCTTATAGAACAGGGTTTATTAAACTATGTAACAGATCCCCCTGTTATTGATACTTCTTACTATCTATATAAGCGTGATACAAGTTATAGTGCAATTATTGATACAATTGTATGTGATACATTCGATGTAAATGGAGTTGACTCTGTAGTATGTGATACATCTTATGATATTGATACTATAACAATTGATAGTTCAGAGGTAATGACAGTTGTGTATCCCCCTGGTCCTTTTGATTATTCGATTATAGATACAACTTATGATGATTCCTGGACTGATTTAATAGATAGCTCATTTGTAAATCAGCTTTCTCGTATATTTATCGGTGGTGCAATTGCTTTTTCACCTAACGATACTCTTTGTATTGCAAGAGAACATTATATAGACCAATATCCTACGGGTCCCCCGACAAGCATTCCTGTAATTGATACTACAATCATTGTTATAACAAATGATCCTTATGTAACTGATACTATTCTTACCCAAATTCGTTGGCAGATTGATGATACGGTAACTCTCTGTACTGAAATTGTTAAACTACAAGATTGGAATTTTGAATTCCATCTGCCGTTTGACAGTACAGGACAGCCTTACCCTTTGATATGGGACATGTGGTTGAGAAACAATCTTGAAACGATTCTCAGCGACAGTGGAAATTCCCGCCTTGATGATGTAAAGATTTGGGTTGGTACTTCACCTGAGCAGGCACTTAGTTATCGGGAACAGACAGTATCATGGATTGATCATCTTGAAGATCAGGGTTTTGATCCTGAAGTTTATGAATATTCCGGTTACGAAGACCACCCGGCTACCAATGACCAGTATATTTATGAATTGATGGAGCAGATGCTTATATTCCATTCAAGGAATTTTGAAGCAGCCGATGCTGCCAAAAGCGCTTCAACAGAAAATTCTGTTGAGGAAATAAAGTAGATAATAAGAATAATATACAGCCCGGAGGTTTTCTTCCGGGCTTTTTTTATTAGTGATCTATTATGAATGATAAACATTATGACCTGATTTCAATAGGAGCGCACCCGGACGATGTTGAAGTTGGCACCGGGGGAATTCTTATTGATGCATCTAAAAGAGGCTATAAATGCGGGATTGTGATTCTGACCAAGGGGGAAATGG
The DNA here is from genome assembly GCA_030642845.1 of Candidatus Zixiibacteriota bacterium. Lineage (GTDB taxonomy): Bacteria > Zixibacteria > MSB-5A5 > GN15 > FEB-12 > DAOWMZ01. The sequence continues at coordinate 1,727 of DAOWMZ010000319.1, read as the reverse complement.
GAACTGGCGGAAATGCCGAGATTAGAGTTCAGGAGATAAATGATGCTGCAGACATATTAGGTGTGGATATTCTTAAGACATTCGACTGGGGGGATACCAGATTGGAAGATAATTATGAGCATCGTTTGGAATTAGGACAGATAATTAGAAAATACAAACCAGGATTGATTCTGGCTCCATACCCACATGTAGGTCACGGACGAAGGCAATCACATCCTGACCATGTGGCAGCCGGTCTGTTAGCAATTAATTCTGCCCATCTGGCATCTCTAAAAAAAGCCGAAATGAATGGAGAACCACATCTGGCTGAAAGGATTTTCCATTACTTCCTGCCACCGGGTGTAACACCAAATTTTGTAGTCGATATTACTCCACATTTTGATCAATGGGTTAATGCTTTGTCTGCCCATAAATCACAGTTTCTTAATCCTGAAAAGTCAAAAGATTATCTTGAGAGTATTACCTCTATGGCTCGATCATTCGGATTGCAATCTCGTTGTAAATACGGTCAGGGGTTTTACGCCGTAGAACCGATTCTGGTTAATGATATAATGACACTGGGTAATGCTGATAGAAATGAAATTTGAAAAATAATTTAATATGAGTAAGTGTACGAATGTTGAGTTGTAAGGGCGATGCATTCTGTTATAGAATCTCGTTATAAAGGAAATAAATTCCGCGAGAATGCATCGCCCCTACATAGTTATTGATAACTGCCAGCTCCAATAAGAGAGTTGACTTACAAAAAGAAAGATAACTATGAAAGCAATGGTGCTTAAAAAAACGGGACAACGCTTACAACTAAAAAAGATGTCTGATCCTATACCGGATGACAATCAAGTATTGATAAAAGTCAATGTCTGCGGAATCTGTCGGACTGATTTGCATGTTGTTGATGGAGATCTTAAAGAAGCTAAGCTTCCGATTATTCCAGGCCATCAGATAGTGGGACGTATAATTGCACTGGGGAAAAATGTAAAATCATTATCAGTAGGTGATAGGATAGGCGTTCCGTGGTTAGGGGGAAGTTGCGGGAAATGTCATTTCTGTACTACTGACCGCGAGAACCTGTGCGACAATGCCAAATATACCGGCTATCAAATCGATGGCGGCTTTGCTGAATACTGCGTTGCCGATGAACGTTTCTGCTTTCCTATTCCGGAAAACTACTCCGACCTTCAGGCGGCTCCATTGTTATGCGCCGGTCTTATCGGCTACCGCTCTTTGAAAATGGCAGGTAAAATAAACAAGCTGGGCTTGTATGGGTTTGGGGCGGCTGCACATATAATAATTCAAGTGGCCAACTATCAAAACTGTGAAGTTTATGCTTTCACACGTGAAGGTGATACCGAAGGACAGGCTTTTGCCAAAAAGCTCGGAGCTAAATGGGTCGGCAGCTCAAATGAATTTCCACCTGAAAAACTTGATGCAGCGATTATTTTTGCCCCGGTGGGTGAATTGGTTCCAACAGCACTAAAAGCTGTGGACAAGGGAGGGATTGTTGTATGTGCCGGTATTCATATGAGCGATATTCCATCATTTCCGTATTCTATCCTCTGGGAAGAGAGAACTCTAAAGTCAGTAGCTAATCTTACAAGACAAGACGGAATTGAATTTCTTGAATTGGCTCCCAAAGTGCCTGTCAAAACCGAGGTGACATCCTATCCTCTGGAAAAAGCCAACGAAGCTCTTGATGATTTACGCAACGGATGTTTTAATGGGGCGGG
>DAOWMZ010000359.1 GCA_030642845.1 Candidatus Zixiibacteriota bacterium | reverse complement strand
GGAAACTCTCTAACTGAAATGTTCCTGCCTTTTGATACTGAGAATGCAGTATCTACCAAAGATTATTCCGATAATGGATACAATGGAACTATATGCAGTGCTACATGGACAAATAATGGAAGAGTGGGTGGGGCTTACTATTTTGGTGGAGCAAACGATTATATCTCAATGGATCTGCCTAATGTTTTTGAAGACATATCTAATAATGATTTTACTATTTGTTTATGGATAAAAAGTGATGATACTGCTGACGACTGGAGAGTAGTGTCGATGGCAAGTAAAGATAATAAAAACTTTGTTAAATTTTTCCAGTATGGTACCGAAATTCATTTTGGTTTGTGTGAAGATGGAGTTAAAAGAGCGGTGAGAACTGAAAATCTTTCAAACAACATATGGTACCATATCACTGGAGTGTGGGATGCAAGTGAAAAATCATTATCAATCTGCATGAATGGGTCAAGTAGTGAAGAAATCGGCAATAGAAATTATGCAATGGGGGGCAGTGAGGGATCATTAGACATTGGACATGGATCATCTAGCAGTAGATTTTGGTATGGTTATATCGATGAATTTGAAATATATGATCGTGCCCTTTCTACAGATCAAATTTATCAGATTTACATATCTACAAAAGATGGAGCTTCCGATAAGAGAATTGTCGTTTCAGAAGAAACAATACTTGGAGATGTCTGGCAATGTATTGTTACTTGCGTATGGCATTATCCAAATCCTTCATTCGGTTTTACTGTCGATGGAATATTATCTTCCTTGCCGTCCCATTTGTCAATTACTGTCACCGGTACTAAAATTGACCGACAGTTATAATGGTTCGGCGGTGTTAAACTGCCCCAATCTTTTTTTATCCGTCCATCTAATTTCTCGCAAACATCCGAGACTCTGTCGTCTAAAATTGCACTATATTGAAAAGCTATGACAAACCCCTTGTTTTCTGGTGACTGGAAAAAGGTCTGTCTACTTTGATTGACAGCATCTGCAATATTAGTTCTTACAATTGTTTCCAGTCGTGATGGTATATTAATTGCCATACCAGCCGCATTCACTTCCGGCAGAAGAGCTGTAAGTTGTGTGTCGTCTGCCAATGTCTGCATTGTCTGCGCTAATGTTTTATCATATTTTATACTATTTTCAAGAACTTGCTGTACAGATTTTAACACATCAGTCTCATAAACGCCTGCAATCCTCATAGCCTTGGAGGATAGAAATTTATTGGCAAGATTCTTTGTGCTTAAAATATATACTGGTTTGGCTATCCCGCCTATTTCTTCCCTGGCGCTATCCTCGCTTTCGTCCCAAACAATAGTAAGATTGTCTCGAACTACTTTGCGGATGCCGGATAAAGCATTCTTAGGAATTACTATATTTTCAAACTCATTGGACGTTATATTTCCGAATGATCGATTACCTGCAATCTTGATTATTTGTTTTTCAATTGACACTCTAATTAATGATAAATATGGCAGAATTTTATCCTGCATATTTTGACCATTAATATTGAAAGTCTTTTTGATCGCCACGTAATCAGTTCTTTTCTGCTTCGCCGTAAATTGTTCAGGCTCAGGCTCAATTTCAGGCTCAATTTCAATCTCAGGTTCAGGTTCAGATTCAGACTCAGGCTTTGGAGGCAATTTTAAAAGATCTCTGAAATAATTCTCATCATCATCAGTCCTTTGTGCTCCGCCCTTGGATATAAACTCACCCCAAGTTTTTATGAGCTCAAGCTTTTTCGCATCACTCATAGGCGCCCATGTGAAAAGCGGAAACTCAGTTGCTCCAAAATTCCACCAGGCAAGTTCCCTGAATAATCCTTCATTCAATAGTTCAGCCAGTACACCAGCAATTTGATCAAGAATCCAAATGAACGCATCAATCTGCGTCTGTGACTGAGCATAGCTCCCAGTATTACCCTGCTCGGTTATGCCAAGAAGATTTGGCACCAGAATAGCCTTAGCTATAGCCTTATCGTATTGCGCAATTGCTTTTTCAAAAGCATCTGTCTGCATAGGTTGTATGGTCTTAAGATCAACTGATTCAGGAAGCTGAGCCGACATACGAACCTGAATATTAAGGAGCAGGTTGCGTAAGTTCGTCTTTTGTTCTGCTCCAAGATTGCCCTTCACATGCGCCCATACAAAACCGCTGGCGTGCCTTTCAAGAAAGATATTCTGGAATCGGATTGCTATATCTTTCGACCACCAAGCCCTATAAGCTGCCCGAAGATCACTCTCTCCATAATGAATATCAATGTCCGGTTGATATACAAAATGCAGGACTTTCTCATAAGGCATTTTTAATTCCTGCCCATTTATATTCTGCATTATCTCTTCTATGTTTCCGTGCATATACCTTTTCAGGCCATTATCAAGTGACCAGGAAGGAAGCGTTTTTAAATCTTTTACACCCCATTTGGTAGCACCTCGATATTCAAAAGGTTCATATACTTTTTCAGTAATCGAAAAACCTTCACGTAATGCTGACAATATTCCAATTAATTTATCCGTAAATTGGCCTTTAAT
>DAOWMZ010000282.1 GCA_030642845.1 Candidatus Zixiibacteriota bacterium | reverse complement strand
GCATCCTGATAATGGGTCGTAGCATCGACAATAGCTTTACCCATTTTTACCGGATTATCTGATTTGAATATTCCCGACCCGACAAAAACAGCTTCCGCCCCAAGCATCATGCAGAGAGCCGCATCGGCCGGAGTGGCAATACCACCGGCAGCAAAATTCGGCACCGGAAGTTTGCCGGTTTTGGCAACTTTAAGCACCAGATCAATAGGGACCTGATAATCTTTGGATACGGTGTATAATTCATCTTCAGGAAGAACAGTCAGTGCTCTCATTACAGCATTGATCTCTCTTAAATGACGGACAGCATGGGAGACATCGCCGGTTCCGGCTTCACCTTTGGTACGAATCATGGCTGCTCCTTCGGAAATCCGTCTTAGAGCTTCGCCCAGATTACGACATCCGCAAACAAACGGAATTTTGAAATTCCACTTATTGACATGGTTATTGTAATCAGCCGGAGTGAGAACTTCAGATTCATCAATAAAATCAACTTCGAGAGCTTCGAGCACTTTGGCTTCGGCAGTATGTCCAATACGGCATTTAGCCATAACCGGAATAGTTACAATTTTTTTGATTCTCTCGATTACATCGGGATCTGCCATTCTGGCAACGCCACCATCAGCTCTGATATCAGAGGGAACTCTCTCCAATGCCATCACCGCCACTGCTCCAGCATCCTGGGCAATTTTGGCCTGTTCTTCGGTGGTGACATCCATAATAACTCCACCCTTGAGCATCTCCGCCAATCCTACTTTAGCTTTCTTATAATGTTTATCTTCATAATCCAACATCAAAATACTCCTTTATAAATACAAAGCATCAACTTCTGAATGAATCAGCGCCTACCATTTCAAGCCCAGAGATTCAGAACCAATATTTACTTTTACTGTAGGAAATATAATAAAAAAAGGGGTTGTAAAACAACCCCTATTAATAATCATATTAAAAGATCAGATTATTTTTTAGCCCGTATTTTCTTAGTTCTATATTTGCCAAAATGCTGTTTACCTAAAGCTTTCTTAAAGGCAACTTCCTGAACTTCCCAGAATGGTCTCATATCACAGGTTTCATGCTGGTCACAATGGGAACCCTCGGTGCATAAATTAAGATGGATAGGACCATCAATAGCTTCGATTACATGTAAAAAAGTTACATCTTTGGGTTTATCAGCCATACGATAACCACCAGTAACTCCCTGATATGAAACCAGAATACCGGATCGAGTCAGGTCTTTGAGAATCTTTGCCAAAAATTCTCTCGGTATAGTCTCAGCTTCCGAAATAGAGTTGATTGACCCCAATTTACCGGCTGGCAAGTTTGAAATGTGCCTGACAGCTCTTAATGCATAGTCAGATTTTCTAGAAAGTCTCATACTATAATTCCTTCAAAACAATAATTAAACAATAAATTCACTATTTATGAACGACTATTATACTATTAAAGATTCACGTAGTCCACAAAATAATTGACAATTTGGTAATTTTTTCCAAATGTAGCTATTTTATCCAGTTTTAACATCAATTTATTATAATGGTTCATTTATTTTTCCAAAATTATGAAATTATTAAGTTGTTGTAGGAAATATCCCTTCAGCTATCTTCTGATATTTTCAATTTCCCCCAAAACATAAAAAAATCCCTAAAATAACCGATAATATAGAGGGCAAGCCGTTAACGGATAAAACTCAATTGGAGAAATTACAGGTGTTGAGAATCAGGCCGAATAGTGGGTACTCATTAGTTGAAATTATTGTAGTAATTATTATTCTCGGTATTATTGCCTCTGTTGCGGTCAGTTCTCTAAAAAATATTGATGATATAACCAAAATCGAACAAACAAAAATGCTTCTTCAGAAACTTGGAAATGCGGTTGCAGGGGATCCGAATTTGATTTCCGGTGGAATCAGAACTGATTACGGGTATGTTGGTGATATTGGAAGTTTGCCTGCATCTCTTGACAATTTGGTAACTAACCCGGGAAGTTACGCTACTTGGAAGGGGCCATATATTAAAGATGATTTTTCCACTGGCTCAGGAGATTCCGAGTATGATAACGATACTTGGGGCAAAGCATTAGTGTATAGTGGAGGAGTAACTATCACATCCAATGGTTCGGGATCATCGATTACTCAAAAAATAGCAAACTCTACATATGATCTTCTTTACAACAACGTAAACCTGGTGATAATAGATACGGATAATAACCCTCCGGGGGATGATTATAAAGATTCTGTTCTCTTTCTGCTTACATATCCCAATGGAATTGGTGGAACAATAACAAAATCCATCAATCCTAAAGCTGATGGTTTGGCTCAGTATGATTCAATTCCGATAGGAATTCATACTCTGAAATATATTTATTTACCGGAAGATGACACACTCACCAGAAAAGTCTGTGTTGACGCCGGTCAGGATTATTATGCAGAGATACAGTATTACGATGATGTTTGGGGAAATTAAAAATTTAAGTATTCAGAAATTACTTATGGGAGTTTTAATAAAAAACATATTAAAAAAAAATGAACTAGGTTTTAGTCTAATTGAACTACTTGTAGCTATAGTAGTCATTGGGATAATTCTCTCTATTGCGATGCAGTCGATGAATATTGTAATCGATGACAACAGAACAATTACAACTAAACGGGAGATGGATAAACTTGCCCAATCTATAGTTGGGAATCCTGATATTGCCACTACCGGAGTCAGGTCGGATTTTGGATTTGTAGGTGATAACGGATCATTCCCTTCGACACTTCAGGATTTGTACAGTAATCCGGGTGGTTGGACAACCTGGGATGGTCCCTATACTCCCTCCAGCTTCACACAAGATTCTACCGGATTCAAATATGATGAATGGAATAAAGCATATAATTATACGGGTGGTGTTACTATTACTTCAACCGGAAGTGGATCTACTATAACCAAAAGAATTGCTGGTGCTTCATCAGATTATTTATTGAATAGCTATAACGGAATTATTAAAGACAGCCAGGATTCTCTGCCAGGTACGATTTATGATGATTCTATTGACATAGAAATAACTATACCCAATGGCAGTGGAAGTAATTTTACTAAAACATATAATCCTGATTCAGTTGGTACTTTTGTATTGGATTCGTTGCCGGTTGGCCTGCATCAAATGGAAATTATCTATACACCTGGAAATGATACTCTTACCCGTTATTTGACAATTTTACCACGACATAAAAGTAGTGTTACCACTTATAATTTTGCATCATCATACTTTTCTTCAGGAGGAGGTGGTGGCAGTACATCTGAAGTTGAAACTTTGCGACCCAATGGAATTGGGAATCAGGCTCTATTGTCTTCTTCGGGTTGCTCTAACAACTGGGAATGTGTTGATGAAACTTCGAACGATGCCAACTCCAGCTATGTTTATCAAACATCGAGCAGTTACTATGAAGACACCTACCAAATTGAGAATCACACTACCGGAACCGGAACCATTGATAGTGTTAAAATCTTTATTAGTTGTCAAGAAACCAACCCCAGTGGGAGAGTTTATACTCGTACCAGAACTAATGGTAGTGATTACAACGGAACTCAGAAAAATCCAGGCGGATCATACTCTGACTACTCAACAGTTTATTCTATAAACCCTGCTACCTCATCAGCATGGACATGGACTGAAATTGATAACTTGGAAATTGGAGTAAG
>DAOWMZ010000250.1 GCA_030642845.1 Candidatus Zixiibacteriota bacterium | reverse complement strand
TACCATCAATACCAGGAAAGTAGACCTTGTTTACTTTTTCTTCAGTCTTGAGATACTCAACAATTTTGGAAGCATTAAATGAATGCCGTTCCATGCGCAGCGGAAGGGTTTTAATGCCACGCAGAACCAGCCATGATTCAAATGGTCCCAGCATGGCTCCGATGCCATACTGAATGAAGCGTATCTTTTCTGCTAACTCTTCATCTTTTACAACCAATGCTCCGGCAATCAGATCACAATGCCCGCCAAGATATTTTGACGCAGAATGTAAAACAATATCAGCTCCGCAATCGAGAGGTCTTTGTATATATGGAGAAGCAAAAGTATTATCAACACCGACCAGAATATTATGCTTGTGAGCGATGTCAGCAACTTCGGCAATATCTATGGTATAGACCAGTGGATTAGTTGGGGTTTCAATCCAGAAGCACTTGGTGTTTTTTTGAATAGCTTTTTCGAATTCATATATATTTCGGTTATCAACATAACTGAATTCAATGCCCGTATTATTGGAAATATAATTAAACTGCCTTTTAGTTCCTCCATAGAGATCATCGACTGCAACAATATGATCGCCCGGTTTAAAAAGCCTGACAACAGTATCAAGAGCAGATAGACCTGAAGAGAAAGCATAGGCATGGGAACCGTTTTCTAACTCAGCCAGAGATTTTTCCAATGCAAGCCGGGTGGGGTTTGCCCAGCGCGAATAAACATATCCGGATTCATCACCGGGATATTTTACTCTATAAGTTGAACTGGGGTATATGGGAGTGGTAACGGAGTTCGTTCCATCCTGCGGGACATGACCGCTATGAACCGCATTGGTCTCGAATTTATTGTCGTTATTTTTTTTGTTCAATTTCTTATCCTGTACTTTCAGTCTATAAAACCTTTTTCGCGCATCCAGTCATCATTGAAAATCTTGCTGATATACTTGGCACCATGATCCGGTAATATTACTACTACCGTTTTATCCGCATCAAGATTTTTGGCATGATTTAAAGCTACATGAACAGCTCCACCCGATGACCCTCCTCCGAAAATTCCTTCTTTTCTGGTCAGGGCACGAGTAGCTAAAAAACATTCTTTATCAGAGACCTGGTAAATTTTATCAATAACCGAGAAATCAAGAGCCGGGCAGAGGAAATCATCGCCGATACCTTCGACAAAATATGTTTTTGGTTCAATCATGGTTTTGTCTTTGAAATAATCATAAAAGATCGACCCTATTGGATCAACTGCAACAATTTCAATGTCCGGATTCTTCTCTTTGAGATAGCGGCCGATTCCTGATATAGTTCCGCCGGTTCCGATTCCACCTACCAGAATATCAAAATCTCCGCCTGTTTGTTTCCATATTTCCGGGCCGGTAGTTTGGTAGTGGGCTTCGATATTGTCAGTGTTAGTATATTGGCTGATGAAAAATGAGTTTGGCGTATCTCTGTGTATTTTTTTAGCAACTTCATAATAGCTTTCGGGTGAATCGGGGGGAACAGCAGTTTTGCAGATATGAACTTCGGCTCCAAACGCTTTCAGAGTGTAAATTTTTTCATCGGACATCTTATCCGGGATAGTAAGAATTGCTTTATAACCATGAGCCGCTGCATACATTGCCACCGCTGCTCCGGTATTTCCGGATGTACTTTCTACAATAGTATCACCCGGCTTGAGATCCCCTTTGCGAACAGCTTCATCAAGCAGATAGACAGCCATGCGGTCTTTTACTGATCCGGTTGGATTAATAAATTCCGCTTTGACCAATATGGTAGCTTTTACACCGTAATCCTGTGGCAGACGATGAAGTTTGATCAGAGGTGTATTACCGACAGCCTCGGTAATTTTATCCAGGTAGAATTTATGATCAGAAATTTCAATTGTATTCTGGTTAGATGTTTTATCCTTGCTGTCTGTTTGCATATTTTATCTTTCGATTTCAGGTTTACAAAACTCATCCCCCACTATTATCGACCAATCCTGATAATCCGGAAAGTCTTTTTACCTTCAGGACTTGAAACACAATTTATATTGATTTGTTTCAAAATCAAAGAAATCGTTAGATATTAACGATAAATTATTAATAAAAAATTTTAATAAATCATGCAAAAATCACTTGCTCAAACGATGGTTATTTTTTTTATATATATTTATATAAGGAAGCTCGAATTAATAGATGTTACGATATTTAAGAGGTAATACCGATGAATTGTGCTCAGTGTGGAGCTGAAATAACAGGTAAAGTTCGCCGGGAAGATGACAAGGTTTTTTGTTCGTTGGAATGCGCCTACGCCTATGCCGGATTGGACACCGATGAAGAAGAAGGATATTTTGAAGAAGAGCCTGTTAGTGGTTTGGCTGTAGATGAGGAGGGAGAGTACAAATAATAAATTACATACTCTTCCCTTAGTAAATAATCTCTCTTATTATAGTTATCCCAAAAACAGAACAGGACAGGCATTGCCTGTTATATTACCAGCCACAGAACAACTTTTCATCAATTAAAATGGTTCAACCAAAAAAACAGGCTATGCCTGCTGGATTCCAAGTCAAGGCTGGGAATGACATAATGGATGAGATTTTTGTGGGTGGCAGATGTCCTCGTCTGCCCCTAATAGAACACACAATGTGTGCCAGCAGACGAGGACGTCTGCCAGGCACAGGGATAGCAAAATTAATTGAGCAAATAAAACTGGCAAGGCTTGTTAGTCTCTGCTGATTTTTAAAATTTTCAATTGATAGCTACCGGCAGGAACTTTAACATCGGCTACCTCTCCAACAGCCTTACCCAATAAGGATACACCAATTGGTGATTTAATAGAAATAACATCATTATCAATATCGGTCTCATCCGGTGGAGAAATAGTATATTCGATTTGTTCGCCATCACTGACATCCTCAACCAGCACTTTGGCAAAAAGATAAACTTTATCGGAGGGGATAGCATTGGCATCAATTATCTGCACTTGTGAAAGTTTGAATTCAATATCAGCAAGTTTTCTTTCGATATGGGTTTGCATCTCTTTGGCGGCATGATACTCGGCATTTTCTGAAAGGTCGCCTAACTCCATAGTTCGTTTTATCTCGGCGACAATTTTGGGGCGTTCTTCAAACTTGAGCCGCTTTAACTCATTCTCAAGTTTTACTACACCTTCTTTTGACATATATAATGGTTCACTCATATGGGACAAATATAGTATAAAATCTTATATTTTGCAAGAGGAGGTGGAGCCTCTTTTATTAAATTTTAAGTTTTTTTGAAGTTGAGATATAGAGTATCAATGATACCGCAAGGCCGGGAAAGATTGGTTCCAGGTTAAACCAGTAAGACTGATCGGGAGTAATATACTTTGAGACATACCATAATGTTGATATAACACCGGACAGAAGAATAGATACAAAAGCAAAATTAGCCGGCATTTTTCGTTTACCTACTAATGAAGAGAAGACCGGAACCAGCAATGCCGGAGTTCCTATTGATCCGAATGCATGCCAGATATCAACCACTGATCTAAAAAATATGGCAAGCAATACAGCCAGAGTAGCTGAGATGATCAGTCCGAAACGGGTATAGGTTATAATTTCTTTTTCTTTTAATTTGAAAAGTCTTCCAACTATGTCGTTGCCAAAAGTAGAAGCAGCTAAAAAAGAATATGAATCGACTGTTGACATTATCGTTGATAATAATGAAAGGGCAAAAATACCCATCAGACCGATTGGCAATACCTTTAAAGCCAGAGCAGGGTAAGATCCTAATGGATCTGAAAGCTCAGGTAGAATTGCTCTGGCATATAGGCCGCAGGCGGTAGTCATGAAATCAAAAAAGATCCAAAACAAGATAGAGATAAAAATACCCTTCCTTGCCACAACCGGAGTTTTGGCCGCATAACAACGCTGGTAAAAAGCGGGTTCTATCAGAGTTGCCAGAGCGATTACATACCAGATAGCAATATACCTGCCGGAGTTTCCCCCGTGCCAGGTGAGATGCGATTCAGGGATATTTGTTTGTAGAAATTCCAAACCGCCATAAGAGAAATAGACGGTGATAAGCAGAATAAAAAAGCCAATAAACATTAATATAAACTGTAATATATCTGTCCGTACAACAGATTTAAAACCACCCATATAGACATATACTATAGAAAAAAGCGTCCCGAG
>DAOWMZ010000177.1 GCA_030642845.1 Candidatus Zixiibacteriota bacterium | reverse complement strand
TGATAAAAATTAAAACCAAAAACAAAGAATTTGTATCAGAATTAGATAAAATAGAAAGGCTTGTTCTCGAAGGAGCCTTTACGGTTAAAAGAATACAGGAGTTTTCCAGCAGTACCAAGCACCGTGATTTAGAAACTATTGATCTGTGTCAAGTTACTACTGATTACTTAAACAACAACAACAGTGAATGGTGTAAAGCGGCAGTTGATAAAAATATAAAAATAACTTGCAATTTTGATTTGGAAGAAGCTGTCATTAAGGGGAATATCGATGATTTGATTACAGTTATTGAGGAACTTCTCAAAAATAGTGTTGAACATTCTCCCGTTAACAGCAATATTGAAATCAAAATTAGTGGTGATGATAAAAAAATCTTTTTATCAGTTAAGGATAATGGCCCCGGTATTCTCAAAGATCTACGCACCAAAGTATTTTATCCATTCTATTCTACAAAAACAGAAAGAGCTGCCGGTCTGGGTTTGTCCGTTGTACAGGGGATTGTCAGCCGTCTGAATGGTAAAGTAGAATTGGAATCAACATCCGGTTCCGGAACTGAATTCATTCTTAAATTTGATAAATCCGGTAATTCAGTTGATACTTCACAAATCATCATCAAAAAAGATAATAATTCTTCAAAGATCATTCTTGTTGTTGATGACGACGATGATGTTAGAGAAGTCCTAAAAGATACCCTGGAATTAGAGGGGCATAAAATTGTTGATTGTCCCGATGCTTATGCTGCTCTTGAAGAAGTAGAGAAAGAGTCATTCGATCTTATTATTACTGATCAGGGTATGCCGGGGATGACAGGGCTGGAAATGTCAGAGCAGATTCACCAAAAATATCCTAAAATTCCTATTGTAATGATTTCCGGTTGGGGGACTCAGTTGGATTCCAATGAAACCGCCAGAAGCGGAATTCTTACAGTAATGTCCAAGCCATTCCATCTGAAAGATGTTCAGGAAATGGTTGAGAAGATGTCTTGCTGATAAGCCATATTTTCTATTGCCTTTTTAAATAATAGATTTATATTAGAAATCAAATAAACGATCTTCGGGGTGAGGTGAAATTCCTCGACCGGTGGTTAAAGCCCGCGAGCTGGAATTATTTTTCTGGTTGAACTTGTGAAATTCAAGTGCCGACGGTACAGTCCGGATGGTAGAAGATGGTCGTGCTTTTTTATTTGTAGGAATATGTCTTACAAATAAAAGGTACTATATGCCTGCTCCCCCCGAAGTTTACTTTGGGGATTTTTTTATGGCCAGACAGGCTGACATTGAGTTTATGAAAATCGCCCTTCAGCTTGCAGAGCGAGGTAGATATTTAACTGCACCCAATCCAATGGTTGGAGCGGTAATTGTCAAAAATAATAAAATCATTTCAAAGGGTTATCATCATAAAGCAGGGGGAGACCACGCAGAAATAGCTGCTTTTAAGAATGCTAAAACTTCTGTTAAAGGGGCAACCCTGTATGTGACTCTGGAACCCTGTTGTCATACTGGCCGCACCGGCCCATGTACTGACGCTATCCTGACATCCGGTATTAAAAGAGTAGTAATTGCAACAAGAGATGCTGATCCCCGTGTAAAAGGGAAAGGGATTAGAATTCTCAAAAAGGCCGGTATTGATGTTGAAGCAGGAGTACTAAGAAAAGATGCAGTTAAATTAAACGAAGCTTACTTCCATTATAATATTACAAAAAGACCCTTTATCGTTCTAAAAGAAGCACAATCAATCGATGGCCGGATCGCTGTTGCCAATGGTGATTCCAAATGGATATCATCATCTGACTCACTAAGAATGGCTCATGGATTGAGAGCTGAAGCTGATGCTGTTATTGTCGGCATGGGGACAGTCAGAAAAGATAATCCCTCTCTGACCGTTCGTCATATTAAAGCTGATGATCCATATCGCATTGTCCTGACAAATTCTCTCAAATTCCCACGTAATTGTAACCTTCTTAAGAAAAATAAAGATTATAAAACGATTTTAGCATCTTCTGTTGAGCAAATTGAAAAATATTCCAAAAAGAACAAAGGTTCAAACCTTACATATTGGAATATAAAGAAAAACAGTAACGGCTGTTTGGATGTAAAAGATTTGATAACCAAAGCCAATGATTTTGGAATTAGGCATATTCTTGTTGAAGGGGGAAGCGAAGTAGCGACTTCGTTTTTGAAGGCGAAACTTGTTGATAAATATTTAGCGGTTCTTGCCCCGAAAATCATTGGTTCGGGCATAAACAGTATCAATGATCTCGGTATCAGGAAAGTTAGTAATTCGATCACATTTAAAGAATCTGAATTTGTTCCCAGTGGTAAAGATTGTCTGTTTATCGGTTACCCTGATTGGAGTAAGAAATAATGTTTACGGGATTGATCGAAGATGTTGGTAATGTAAGTGAAATAAAATCACGCAATAATTACCGTATTCTGACAATTGAATCAAAGATTATCACTGATGAATTGAAGCTTGGTGATTCTGTCTCGTGTGATGGGGCATGTTTAACAGTTGTCAATAAATCATCAGTTAAATTTTCAGTCGAAGCATCACAGGAAACAGCAGCTGTAACTATTTTAAAATCATACAACAAAGGCTCAAGGTTGAATTTGGAAAGAGCTCTAAAAGTCGGTTCACGATTGGGCGGACATTTTGTTACCGGTCATATTGACTGTATCGGAGCCGTGGTCTCTCTTGTTACAGTTGGTGAATCTCTGCAAATAAATGTCAGCTATGATAAGTTGTTTGATAAATATGTTATTGAAAAAGGGTCAGTTGCCATCAATGGCATCTCACTTACAATCAATGAGAAAAGCTCAGGATCATTATCTGTTAATCTCATCCCTCATTCGGTAAAGAATACTACTGTTAGTAATTGGAAAAAAGGTGATCCTGTTAATCTTGAATTTGATATGATTGGCAAATATGTTCTCAATATAGATCAAAAGACGAATAATAATATTTTAACCAAAGATAAACTCTTTGAAAGTGGATGGTAAAGTTATGTCTGAGAGATCATTCAACACCGTAGCGGAAGCCATAGAAGACATAAAGGCAGGCAAATGCATAATTGTTTCTGATGATGAAGATCGTGAAAATGAAGGCGATCTCATCATGGCTGCGGATAAAGTCACTCCGGAAATGGTTAACTTTTTTGCAAAGCATGGTCGAGGGCTTATTTGTGTCTGTATGCCCGAAGATAGGATGAAAAAACTTCAGTTGCATCCGATGGTTGATCACAACACTGCTCTGCAGGGAACCCGTTTTACTGTATCAGTCGATGCAGTATTGGGAACAACAACCGGAATATCAGCAGCTGACCGTTCTGTAACAATAAAGGCGCTGGCAGGAAATGATACAAAACCGGAGGATCTGGGCCGTCCCGGGCATGTTTTCCCAATCCAATCAGTTTATGGTGGTGTTCTTAAAAGAGCTGGCCATACAGAGACATCAGTTGATTTAGCCAGATTGGCAGGCCTGAATCCGGTTGGGATGCTTTGCGAAATAATGGATGATGACGGTTCAATGGCCAGAGTACCTCGCCTGCATGAATTAGCCAAAGAATACAACCTGAAATTTATTACTGTTCGAGATCTTATTGCCTATCGTCATAAAACTGAAAAATTGGTTTATAAAATTGAAACAGTCAATCTTCCCACTTATTATGGTGATTTTAAGCTTCATCTGTATGGCACCGATATTGACGATCATTATCATATAGCTTTAACAAGAGGGGAAGTAGCCGGAAAAGAAAATGTTCTTGTACGAGTCCATTCCAGTTGTGTAACAGGTGATATCTTTGGTTCTAATCGATGTGATTGTGGTTCTCAGCTTCATGCAGCTATGTGTCAGGTGGATAGAGAAGGAAGCGGTGTCGTATTGTATATGATGCAGGAAGGGCGCGGAATTGGTTTGGCAAATAAAATCAAAGCCTACAAACTTCAGGAAAACGGCCGCGACACTGTTGAAGCTAACGAAGAGCTCGGTTTCAAACCTGACCTGCGTGACTATGGTATCGGTGCTCAGATTCTGTCGGATTTGGGATTGACATCTATCAGACTGCTTACAAACAATCCCAAAAAAGTAATCGGCCTTAAAGGTTATGGTCTGGAAATTACCGAACGGGTTTCGCTTGAAGTAGAGCCAACAAAACACAATCTTAAATATATGGAAACAAAAAGAGATAAGATGGGACATATCCTCCACATAAAAAAAGTCGGAGTAAAATAATGAGTTATACAAAATTTGAAGGAAATCTTCAAGCCAAAGGTTACAAATTTGGATTGATAGTCAGCAGGTTTAATAACTTCCTGACTGATAAGCTTCTCAAAGGGGCTGTTGATTGTCTTAATCGTCACGGTGCATCGGAAGATAAAATCAGCGTTGCATATTGCCCGGGCGCTTTTGAGGTTCCATATGTAGCCTCGATAATGGCTAAATCTGGCAAGTATGATGCTGTAATATGTCTTGGAGCGGTTATCAGAGGAGATACTCCTCATTTTGATTATATCGCTAATGAAACAACTAAAGGTATTGCAAAGTTGGCACTTGATTTGGATTTGCCGGTTATTTATGGCATTGTTACCGCTGATACTCTTGAGCAGGCTATTGAACGCTCCGGAGCCAAAGCTGGTAATAAAGGCTGGAATGCAGCTGAAGCGGCTATTGAATTGGTGAACCTTTACAAGGCGATGGGATAATTATGACAGAATCTCCTCGCCGACAGGCACGGGAGATTGTTCTCAAAGCTCTTTATGCGAGTGAATGTATGGAGGATTCTCCTCAGGAGAGTTTGAAAAAACTCCTTGAGAATATGAATCTTAATGAGAATAATCTTCTATTTGTCCGAAAATTATATAGAGCTGTATTGCAAAATATTACTTTTGCTGATGAAAAGATCAGCGGTTTGATTCAAAATTGGGAAATCAACAGGTTAGCTAGTATTGATAAAGTTATTCTTAGAATGGCGATTGTTGAATTAGCTGAATTCCCTGATGTTCCGGTCAAAGTTGTGCTGAACGAATCAATAGAATTAGCTAAGAAATATTCAACCGAAGAATCATCTAAATTTGTAAATGGTGTTCTTGATGCTTTTATTAAAAACCAGTTACGATCACAAGGTGAGACTTAAGAAATATTGAATATTTACTATATTGTGTGGGCGGCAGACGTCCCCGTCTGCCCCTTGTTGATTGTGGTTGGCAAAAACCATCGTCTGTTGGTTTAATTTAATT
>DAOWMZ010000090.1 GCA_030642845.1 Candidatus Zixiibacteriota bacterium | reverse complement strand
TTGTGCCTGGCAGACGCCCACTTAATAAAAAGGTCTCCGACACTTAAGGGAGTGTTGAAAAAGTCTTCTGGAGCAGAAAAATCAGTATCCCACCTAACTGGTGAGTTTTCTCACCGATCATTGAACCCACCCGATGGGGAGGGTACAATTTAAGGGCAGATGTGGACATCTGCCACCCACTTAATAAAAGTGTTGGTGACACTAAGTGCTGGCAACACTTAGTGTCTCTGACACCTAACAGGCTGGCGGGGCTGCTCCACCTTTAAATAAGAAATCAACCAGCCAGACGATGTCGTTAACCAAAATTGAACCATCAAGCGGAATGGCACAATCACCTTCATCCAAACATGCAGGTGCGGTTCCTCCTTTAAATAAGAAGTCAACCAGCCAAACAATATCATTTACCAGTACCATATCATCTTTGGGTTCAGCAACGTCACCACGAAGCGTACAACATCCCGAAGATTCAAGCGTCTGCCAATAACCATGACTTAGACCATACGATGCTGAACTACCAACACCTACAGCAGTCTGTCCGACTGTACCATTAAGAATGAAGTTAGTAGAAGATCCTAAGGATCCACCAGAAGAGATCACTTGCCAGTTGATTTCTTCACCAGCTTTGCTGTTAGTTAACCCGGTAGCAAACAACATCAGTAGAATGATCAAGGGGGATATAAATAATTTTAAAATTTTCATAGTATCTCCTATTCAAAATAATTACTGTTTCATTATAAAGGCTAATTTATAAAACGGAGGTAATGATGATGCGCTCTCTGAGCTAAACATAGGTATATCAACATTATGATTATGATCATTACGAGAGACAGAATAATTAACTCCTGCAGATACATCCTCATACTGAGGACTGCTCTGAGTGTTAACACTGGGTGGATTAACATTATGAGAATGGGTAGTTGTACCGCCTGAACCTCCCGGGTCTTCACCGTTTGATACTCCATAGATAAATCTATTAGTCAAATCCGGTGTTCCACTTGAACCATTGCACAAAACCCAACCATCCGGAATTGAAGCCAGCGATCCTGACCACATTACTATTACACCATTGGGCATACAATCATCGGCCATCCACTGAGATCCATTAAATTTAATTACATCACCATCAATCGCACCATTATTTCCAAAATCCTGAAACTGAATTGTCCCGTTCACAATTTTTTGTGTAGTGACAATGTTATCAGCAATATTCAGTGCTGTGTCAGCATTAGCTGCACGGAAAGCATAGGGAGCAGTTAACAGTTCAGTTGGAGGTTCAATTGTTTCTCCACCCGACCCACCGATTTTGACATGCATCCAGCGATCATCATCAAGAAAAACATCAGGTTCAATAGGTACAACCGATCCTAATTTTACATTGAACAGACCATCAACAATTTCCACGTTGGTTTGTGTTTCTGCCCAAATACATAGTGATGCAATAGAGTCAACACAGATTGAAAAAGTTATATCAACCGTTGTATCAATAGGATCGCCTGAACTATTTGTCAACATTCCCTGATAATTGATCATTGTAGGGACATCAGCCATAGCGATTGAACATAAAGCTACGATTAAAATGAGTGTAAACATTGCCTTCATGAACAACTCCTATGATAGATTAAATAATATCTTTCTGATATAGATAATATCACTTGATTAGTACTAATTGGAACATTACCTATATCTTCCAACTGCGCTACTTAATATGGAATATACTATATTTTTGGTATTTTCCAAGTAATCATATTTATCCCAAAGTCGTCAAGAATCCTTTACTAACGAGGTAGTAATAAGATACATTAATCTATTCTGTCAGGGAGGGATTCCTGACAGCGCAAAATCCTATTTTTGTGCACGGCAGATGCCCTCGTCTTTGTAAGGGCGATGCATTCTATTGAAAATCAGTTTAAAATGAGAATAAATATCCAGAGAATGCATCGCCCCTACTCAAGATAAGCTGGGTACACAAGGCATATGCAGCCCACATTTTAATAAGAAAGAGATTGACCGGGGAGGTTTTTTTCATGAAATTGATAAAGTGAAGGAAAATATATTATAGGTCATTTCAGTACTGTTTATAAAACAGTATTTATATAAAAGAAAAAATAAAATGCCGTACGCCAAATTTGTTCATTTACATACCCATAGCCAATATTCTCTTCTTGATGGTGCCTGCCGGATAGACAGCGTTATAAAACTTGCCAAAGAATACAAAATGCCTGCTCTGGCAATAACCGATCATGGCAATATGTTCGGGGCTATGGAATTTTATATTAAAGCCAGCAAAGCGGGGATCAAACCGATAATCGGAATAGAAGCCTATGTTGCCGGAGGAAGCCGGTTTGATAAAAAACCATCACAAGAATATCCCGATGGCGGATTTCATTTGGTTCTGCTGGTTAAAAATAAAATCGGTTATGCAAACCTCATTAAACTTTCATCAGCCGCTTTTCTCGAAGGTTTTTATCATCGCCCACGTATTGATAAGGAAATTTTAAGAGAACACAGCGAAGGACTCATCGCCACTTCTGCCTGTCTTCGAGGGGAAGTTAACTGGCACTTGATGAAAGGGGATACCGATTCAGCCGTTGCAACCGCATTGGAACTTAATGAAATTTTTGGCGAGGGTAATTTCTATTTAGAACTGCAGAATCATGGTATAGATAAACAACTGGATATTATCCCTAAAATCGAAGCCATCGCCCGTGAAACCGGAATCCCGCTTGTTGTAACTAATGACTGCCACTATCTGAAACAGGAAGACACCAAGGCTCATGACGTTCTGTTGTGCATCCAAACCGGTAAGATGGTCGTAGATACAGACCGGATGAAATACAGCACCGACCAGCTTTATTTTAAATCAGCCGAGGAGATGTACGAATTATTTCCTGACCATAAAGAAGCACTGGAAAACACTGTCCGTATTGCCGAAAAATGCAATATAGATTTTGAAATGGGCAAGCTTCTTCTACCGGTATTTCCGATTCCTGAAACTTATAAAGGTCCTGATGAGTATCTTTTGCATCTTTGTCTTGAAGGCCTCAATGACCTCTACGAAGAAATAACGGATGAAATAAAAAAACGACTCGATTATGAATTAAATGTTATCAAGCAGATGGGTTATGCCGGTTACTTTTTGATTGTAAAAGATTTTTGCGATTACGCCCGCGAACAAAAAATACCTGTTGGTCCCGGGAGAGGTTCGGCGGCAGGATCATTGGTCTCATATGCTCTGAAAATTACCACTATTGACCCTATTAAATTTGAACTCCTCTTTGAACGTTTCTTAAATCCGGAACGAATTTCAATGCCTGATATTGATATTGATTTCGCTGACCGGGGACGAGAACGGATCATTAAATATGTTATCGAAAAGTATGGCGAAGACAATGTTTGCCAAATTATAACATTCGGTACTATGGCTGCCCGCGGAGTTATCCGGGATGTCGGCCGGGTTCTGGCAATGCCCTACGGCGAAGTTGACCAGATTGCAAAGATGATCCCCGAAGGGCCGGGAGTTACCCTGCAGGATGCGTTGAACAAAGTTCCTGAATTAGCTGATCTGGTAAAGCAGGATAAAAGGATTGAGCAGCTTATTAAATATGCTCTTACGCTTGAAGGCCTGGCCCGCCATTGTTCCACTCATGCTGCCGGAGTTGTTATCGCCCCCAAAGCATTGACCAACTATATCCCGCTGTTCAAGGGAAGCAAAGATGAAATAACTACCCAGTATGACATGAAAATCGTTGAGAAAATCGGCCTGCTGAAAATGGATTTCCTTGGCTTGAGAACATTGACTGTTATTGATGATGCTCTTAAAATGATTTCAGAAAACTATCCTGATGTTGAAATCGATATTGCAAATATTCCTCTTGATAATCCTGATGTGTTCAAACTTTTCGCCCGTGGTGATACTATCGGCATTTTTCAGTTTGAATCTCCCGGTATGCGCGACTACCTGAGAAAACTATCACCGGAAACTTTCACCGATATAACGGTTATGAATGCTCTCTACCGTCCCGGCCCATTAGATTCGGGGATGATCGATACCTATATCGAATGCAAGCACGGCCACCAGAAAGTAGAATTTCTACATCCTGATCTTGAACAAATATTGGGTTCTACTTATGGTGTAATTGTATTTCAGGAACAGGTATTAAAAATTGCCAACTCTCTTGCCGGTTATTCAATGGGTAAAGCCGACCTTCTCCGCAAAGCTATGGGTAAAAAAGATACTGATCTTATGGCAGCCCAGAAAGAAGAATTTATATCAGGAGCGGCTGAAAAGAAAATCAGCAAAAAAATATCCGAAGAGGTCTTTAACCAGATCGAAACTTTTGCCCGCTATGGATTCAACAAAGCCCATTCCACCTGTTATGCCTTTATTGCCTATCAGACCGCCTGGCTGAAACATTATTATCCAAAAGAATTTATGGCGGCTCTGATGTCCTCGGAAATAAATGATTCCGATCGCATTTATATTTTCCTTGAAGAATGCCGGAAAAGGGGAACTGAAGTTCTTCCTCCTGATGTTAATTTCTCAAACACAGATTTTAAGGTTGTTAAGGGGAAAATCAGATTTGGCCTTCAAGCGGTAAAAAATGTCGGAGCCGGACCGTCCAGAGCAATTATGGAAGAACGGATAAAAAATGGCCCCTTTGAGGATTTTCCGGATTTGGTCGGAAGAGTTCCATTGAAATCTCTAAACCGCCGGACGATGGAATCTCTTATTTCCGCTGGAGCGTGTGATTCATTGACCGGAAATAGAGCCCAAAAACACAGCGTCGTGGAACAAATGCTTGAGTATGGCCACAAAGTTGCAGCCAACAACAACTCCCACGATCTTTTTGCTGATTCATCGGGAACAATTTCCAGAGTTGCTCCCGCTTTGCCGGATATCAAGGAATGGCTTACATCGCAAAAATTAACCAAAGAAAAAGCAATGCTTGGGTTTTATATCTCAGGCCATCCACTTGATAAATACCGGGATGAGTTAAAATCATTTACCACATCCTCTACTGACCATTTGGGGCAAGTGGCTGATAATAGAGAGGTTACATTAGGTGGAGTAGTTGCATCGATTAAAACCATGATCGATAAAAAGGGCAATACTATGGCTTTTGTAACTATTGAAGATTATACCGGTACAGCCGAACTTATTATATTCTCTGACTGTTATGACAAGAGTAAAGTCTATATTACTGTGGATCA
Source organism: Candidatus Zixiibacteriota bacterium (assembly GCA_030642845.1). GTDB lineage: Bacteria > Zixibacteria > MSB-5A5 > GN15 > FEB-12 > DAOWMZ01. The sequence goes on along the minus strand of DAOWMZ010000090.1, from coordinate 1,747 downwards.
GATGGTTTTGATAACCGGACGGGTTTCAACCCGTGAGGGAGAAGACCCAAAAATAATTTGTAATGAGGTTCTACCCCTTGAAAAACTTGCGGAACGTTTCAACTGTCAGTTGGTTATAAAGATTGATAAAAATTGTTCCGATAATTTGATAGAACAGGCTTTTGAAAATTTAGAAAAATATCGGGGAAATACTCCGGTATTAATTGCCGCACAAGAAAACGGCTCGGAGGTTTATATTAAATCGCGCAAATACTCAGTTCAGCCGGACTTTGCTCTTTTGAACAGTCTTAAAGAACTGCTTGGTGAATCATGTGCTTATTTGAGACCAATTAACAAAAGAGAAATTTTTAGCGAATGTTAGGATTTTTTATGAAGTTTTTTAGACAACTGGTTTTTATAACCCTGTTTGCATTTTTAGCAGCAGGATTTGTATTAGCCGATGGAGAAACAAAAAACAACAAGACTGAATCTCCAAAAAAAGAAGAAATTAAAAATAATAAGATTACCTGGATTCCTTACGATGAAGGTCTGGCTAAAGCCAAAGAAGAAGACAAGCATATTTTTATCGACTTTACAACTTCATGGTGCGGTTGGTGTAAAAAGATGGAAAAAGAGACTTTCAGCAGACAGGAAGTAATTGAACTGGTAAACGAAAATTTTGTTCCGGTAAAAGTTGACGGAGATTCAAAAAATTTACTCGATATTGAAGGTTTCAAAATTACTGAAAAAAGCCTGACTAAAACTGAATTCGGCGTACGAGGTTATCCGACTTTCTGGTTTTTGAAATCAGACGGCACTAAGCTGGGAAATATTACCGGTTACAAAGACACCAAAACTATGATGGATGCTCTGGCGTATGTAAAAGATAAAAAGTACGACACGACCCAAACCAGTTCACCCTCAACCAAAAAGTAGGGGCAACCTTGTTGCTCTTGCAGCCTCGTTGCTTTATAGAATATCAACAGTATCTTAAATTGAAAGAACAACAATGATGAATAAATTTTTGTTTGTATTTATATCGATAATTTTAGTCAGCCTGCTGGCTGGCTGTGGAAGCGATCAAAAAGAAACCGACTCAAAACTGCAGGCCAAAACACAAGCTCAAGCCAAGGCACAGACCAACCAAACCGAAATCAAACTGGAAACGATGTATTTTGATGCCCCTGATCCCGATGGGAACATTCACAGCTCAACCGAATGGATCGGAAAAGGTCCGGTAGTGATAAATTTCTGGGGAACATGGTGTCCTCCCTGCCGTAAGGAAATTCCTGATCTTATCCGTTTGTATGATGAATATAAAGACAAAGGGGTAGAGATTCTCGGCTTGGCTTTGAACGATACCCCACATAAAGTTAAAGCCTTTTCTGAACAGAATAATATGGACTGGGTTCTTCTGGTGGCTGACAGAGCAATTGCTGTTAAATATAATATCCGCAGTGTCCCAATGACATTCTTCATTGATCGCGATGGTAAAATTGTTGAACAATATCAAGGACTCAGAAGTTATGAATCTCTTAAAAAAGGTTTTGACTTGATTTCATAGATTCATATTATCTATTATTATATTTCAAAAGGAGAACAATTGTTCTCCTTTTTTATTTCTAAAATATCATCCAAACAAAAATTGTCTTGTAGTTTTCACCAAAATTATGTATATTACTATCTATAATAGCAGGATTATACTTCGTAGGTATTTCATCATCGGGATTGATAATATGTAAGAATAAAAACGATACTTAGATAACCT
>DAOWMZ010000271.1 GCA_030642845.1 Candidatus Zixiibacteriota bacterium | reverse complement strand
GAGTATTAAGTTTGATTCTGATATTGAGCATTCCGGTGTGTATGGCAGTATCGAAGGTTTTTGTTCATCAAAAGCAATTATCAAACGTCTGAAAACTACCTTAAAAAAGAATATGACTCCTGCTTTTGAGAAAGTTCTTGAAGGGGATCTCAATAACATTAATATTCGAAAACTATTCGCTGCTTTAAAACTTGGTGATGAAGTGGCCAGACAAGCTCTGGATGAAACTGCTCATTATCTCGGAGTAGGCCTGGCCGGGGTTGTGAACCTTTTGAATCCTGATGTCGTAGTAATTGGTGGAGGTATTACCGAAGGCGGCGGTGGTTTTGTGGAAGCTGTTGCTGTTGAAACTAAAAAGTATGCCTTTGATTCGGCAATTGAAAATTTAAAGATAGTTCGGGCATCGCTGGGAAATGATGCCGGATTTATTGGTGCCGGTCTGTTGGGCGAGATATTTACATAATACCGAAAGGTAATTGATATGACTGAAAAAAAATCTGATAAACCTATCACCTATAGCCTGTCATTCTGGTGGGCATTTGGTTTTTCATTAGTATTTATCCTCTATGGCGGGGTTAAAATGGTTCTTAGTTTCCTGGATCATAATTATGCTGATATTGCCCAGCCGATAATATTTCTCTTGATTGGTCTGATTCTGATTACTCTTGCTTATGCTTATAAAGAACGCAAACAATGGAGCTGGTATGCCCAGATAGGGGTGAATGGGCTGATAATTCTTCTGGCAATTATTGGATTTCAGCGGATGGAGAACATTATTATCCTGATTTTGGCAGGTATTGCGATGTTTTCTCTGTTTTCTTCTTCAACCAAGCGTTATTTATTCAATGGACAGTGATTTTCTATTTGACTTTGGTCGAAAAGATAATTAATTGACACTTCCAACGATAAGTTGGCGCCCTAGCTCAGTTGGTAGAGCAACGGACTGAAAATCCGTGTGTCCGCGGTTCAATTCCGCGGGGCGCCACTTTTTTTAATTAATCAATTATAATTCCCAAAATATTTTTCAGACTTCGCATTGAATGTTACAGATTTGCTGAAGGGAGAAGCTTCCAGTTTGATTGGTGAAATGATAGGATAAAAGCCGAAAACAGGCAATACCTGCTTCTGGCTTTTTGAGAGAGGTAGAATATGAAAACTGTTAATTTATATCATCTCTGTTCAACTTTTTCTTAGCTATGATAAATACTGATGATTCGGTAATTTTAAGGCTCCCGTTTTTACTGGCCAAGGCATTGTTCAGTGACTGTTTTACTTTTTTCCGAATTCCGTTAGGTGGCAAATAGTCCAGATAGTTTTCATTTACAATTGCATTGACTCTATCAATATAATCAACCGGCTTGATCGGCTCCTCTGTTGCAAGAGTAAAACCCTTTTCATATAGGTATATATTTGGACTAAATAGGGCTGTAATGTCTAATACTGAAATAATAAATTAAAGAAGTACAGATATCTTGTTATGGAACTTATTATTTATTGATTCGTATATAACGAAAGATTAAAATAAATAAGGAGTATGCAATGTATGTTATAATGGGTGCTACCGGAAATATCGGAAGCAGAATCTCAAGTGAATTACTGGCTCAGGGAAAGAAAGTCCGTTGTATTGGAAGAAGCGAAGAGAAATTAAAACCGTTTGTTGAAAAGGGTGCTGAAACAGCTATTGGAGATGTCGGCGATGCTGAGTTTTTGAAAAAAGCAACCGAAGGAGCCGAGGCTCTCTTTTTCATGATTCCCCCCAACTTTCAGATTGAGAATTTACGTAAATACCAAAACATGATTATTGATAATGGTATAAATGCTGTAAAAGAGAATAAGATTAAATATGTAGTGACATTAAGTAGTCAGGGTGCACATTTGAAAGAAGGTAACGGGGTGGTTGGCGCATTGACAATTATGGAAAACAAATTTAATCAATTAGATGGTCTGAATGTCCTTCATCTGAGACCTGCTTTTTTTATGGAAAACTTTTTCAATAATATCGAACTGATAAAAAGCCAGGGAATCAATGGCAGTAGTATTAATAGCGATCTTAAATATTCTATGATTGCTACTCAGGATATTGCCAAAGCCGGAGCAAAGACTCTCCAGGATCTTAACTTTAAAGGAAAAAGTAAACTTGATCTGTTAGGGGAACGCGATCTTTCTATGAAGGAAGCGACTGCGATCCTTGGCAAGGCAATCGGCAAACCGGATCTTCCATATGTACAGCTATCCGGCGAGGATATGATGGGTGCAATGACAGGGATGGGGTTGCCGAAAGATACAGCAGGATCGCTTGCTGAACTTTATGACCGTGTGAACGACGGGACTCTGTTTAATGATGCTATTCGATCTGTTGATAACACTACCGAAACATCTCTGGAAGATTATTCCAAATGTTTTGCCCAGGTTTATAAGCAATAACTAATTGTGAATATTTATAAAAGGCGAGTTTCAATTACTCGCCTTTTTTTTATTGGAATAAACTTTTATTTAAGCGGAATTATTAGTCGGGTTTCATATTGATAACTTTGAGATAATTATTAAAACCGTAACGACAAACAACTCAAACCTCCATCAAGTTTTTCAAATTCCGACACACATAGTGTGATTACTTCATAACCTTTTTTCTCAATTAAATTTCTTATTTTTGGAAACCCATCAGCTACAATTACTTTGCCATTAAGCCATAAACAATTGGCAGCATAAGCTTCATCATTATCAACTCTGATTTTATCAAAATCCTTTAAGTCATTATGATCCCAGAGTTCTTCGGTAACAGCAATAATATTATTTTCCAGATAGTTAACACCCGATTTCAAATGAAGCATATTATTTATATCAATAGTAGATCCACTCATTCGATATTTATTGAGAATATTTATTACCTGGTTGGCTCCCTCAATATTTGTCCGGTCAGATAGGCCAATATAAAAATGTTTACCAATCATCATTATATCACCGGCATCAACAGTCATTGGAAGGTTTACTTGTTCTATATTATTGTAATATTTAGAAACAGCCTCTTTGATAGATTCTGTCTCGCCTCGGCGGGTAGGATCACCGGGCATAGTTATGATTGCACATTCAGGGGTAAGCAGAGCGGTATCTTCAACAAAAGTCGAATCAGGATAGTTATTATCAAATGGAAGAATAGTAACATCAAGACCACAATGCTGGAGAGCTTCGATATACTTTTCATGTTGCTTTAATGCTAATTTGTAATCAGGTTTCCCGAGATTGGCGGTCGTTAATCCATTAACCATATTTTCACAGGGTATCTTTACGATAGCTTTACTGAATTTCATTTTATCTTCATAATATATTTATTTTTCTGAATATAACTTCGATTCCTATATCAATAAAGGATTATTATATCTTATTCCAAACTTTCCTGTTGTGCCAAAACATAATTCGGGTTACATATAGATCAGTATGACAGATATATTAAAATTCAAGCAACGGATTATTGTCACCGTCGGTGCCGGATTTATCGGAGCTAACTTTCTGCTCTATATGGTTCCCAAATATCCAGACTACCTCTTTATAAATATCGATTGCCTAACCTACGCAGGAAACCTTGTTTCATTAAAGAAGATCGAAGATTCTTCCAACTATCAGTTTGAAAAAGTTAATATTTGTGATTATAAAAGACTCAAGGAGTCATTTGACACATATAAGCCAACTGGGTTGGTTCATCTTGCTGCTGAGTCTCATGTTGATCGATCAATAATCGGACCTTCAGGTTTTATCGAAACCAATATAATTGGGACTTTTAATCTGTTGGAGTTGTCTAGATCAATAACTGATAATCCAATCAGGTTCCATCATGTTTCCACCGATGAAGTTTTCGGGTCATTAGG
>DAOWMZ010000290.1 GCA_030642845.1 Candidatus Zixiibacteriota bacterium | reverse complement strand
GTTATTATCATCAGTTGCTTTTCTCAAATAGCTGCATCCGGGGCGATGGAATCTGAATGAACCGACCCGAGCTATATAATATTCTTCGTTTTCCCGTGGTAATGACCACAGGCCAAGCTTATTTTTGAGGGCAAATCTTTGAGCATTAAGTAGTTCTTCTGTTTCCGGGCGATCCATATCAGTGTCTTTAAATAGATAGAGATAGCCCAAACCATTTTCCAAAATAACTTTATTCACAAAAGTTGTATCTACATATAAATAACCCAATAAGCGGCCATATCGATCTCTTCGCTTGTTTGCGAATTCGATTTGGACAGCATTACCCAAGGCAATATTAGTAAGAAACTGAGTGGCTTCCTTATATAGGGGTTCTCCTTTTTCAGGAGTATCGATTGAGAGCAGGCGTAATTTGTCTCCCCCTTTTAATTCCACAGTATCACCATCTAAAACTTTGGTAACTATAAATCTTTCATGGGAGATAATATCTTCATCTATTTCTTCAACAAGTCTAAATCCAACAATAACAATTATTAGTATTATTAATATTCCCCAGCGAATAATCCTCAAGCTTTTATTACTTCTTCTCAATTTTGTACCTGCCCGAGAATTTTGATTTCTGACCAACCCGAAGGCTGCCGTTCAAGTTCTATCAAAGAATCAACACTATCGCGAATATCTTCAACGTGGGTTATCAGTAATATTTGGGGAAATCGTTGTTTGAGATTCGCCAGAGCTTTTAGGATCAGTTCTTTGCGGTTGTCATCCTGAGACCCGAAAACTTCATCCAAAATAATAAATGACCGATCCAATCCGGCTGATTCGGTCAAGGCTAATGAGATTGATAGTCTGAGGCATAAATTGGCAAGATCTTTTTCTCCTCCGGAGAATCGTTCTATACCAAAAAAACTACCGGAGTCCATCAATCTAAGGTTGTAATCTTCATCAAGCTCGACCATAGAATATCGGCTATCGGACATCTCTTCCATCAGTCTGCTTGAAAAATCTGCAAGAGTAGGACGTATCCGGGATATTAAATGCTCCCTGAATTCAGAAAATAAAAGACTCAGTTTCTGGCCATAGAATTGTTTATCGCGTGACTCATCTAATTTTTGACTAATTTTTTGTAATTGTTCTAATCTCTCAAGCTGAGATTCAAAATCTTTTTGGGTTACTTCCAGTTCTGTATTAATGGTTATGTAAACATCCCTGGTATTGTCCATTCCTTTTTGAGCCGATTCAAGCTCTTCTTTTGCCGATTGGAAAGAAGATTCCGAAAAATCCATCTTTTCCAATCTATTGTGCTTTTCTGATAATTCCTGTTCTGAATGCTTTATTCGGGATTCCGTCTCTTTGATTTCCTCATCTACAATTGGCTGACGGGTTAGTTTACCTTGATAGTGGTTGAACCGCTCTTTACTTTTTTCAAGTATTTTTATTTGAGCTGATAAATTATCAAATTGTTTTTCATCGAATTTGATCCCGTCTATTTGCTCAAGCTGCTTATTATCTTTTTCAATTGATAATTCAATATCCCGTAATTGCTTTTGATAATTGACTTTTTCTCTATTTGATGATGCTATCTTGATGTTGATTTCTTTATACAGGTTTACAGACTTATCCAGATTTACTGATTTTGATTTCAGTTCAACACCTATTTTTTCTAATTCCACAAGTTTCTGAGATTTTGTCTCATATCGCAAACTTAGTTTGTTTAATTCTTCATTCAGGTGCTCTTTTATATCTGGCAAATCATCTCCCAGAGGACGCTGACAACGATCACATACTGAATCAGGACCAAATTTGTCGATTTCTTTCATTTGTTGTTTAAGAATTTCAATCTGCGATTTAACAGTCTCTACCAAAGCTTTCTGATCCGAGTATTTTTCTCTTTTATCATCCAATTCAATTCGACACTGCCCGGTAAGAGATTCAATATTCTCAGGTATTTCTGCCAATTGAGAATTAAAATTATCAATATCTTTTGTTAATTTTTTCAACTCTATTGAAATTTTCTGTTTTCTATTATCCTGATCTTTAATACGTTCCTGTAGTTGTTGGGCAACTTCAAACTGACTTTTGGCAGTTTTAAGATTTTCTAAATCTTGTTTTAATTGGTGTAATTCAGCTAATTTTATTTTTAATTTATCTGCTTCCAAATAAAGTTCTTTGAGTTCCTCTTGTTCTTTACCAAGATTTTCAAAAATACTCTTCTGATTAGTAATAGTATCATGAACAGCTTTAATTTGAGCAGAGAGTTTCACCCATTCAGATTTAGTTTCATGAAATTTTTGATATATATCAGCCTTTTCTTTTAATATTTCGTTAGCAGATGTCAACTCAGATTTCAGTTTGCTCTGTTTATGTTTCAATTCTGTTTGCTTACGGCTTAGATCGGCAATTCTTTTCTCTAATTGGCTTGATTCTCCAATCTGTGTTTCCAGCAGGATTATCCGGTCTTTATATATTTTAATATCTTCTTTTATTTTTCTTATAGCCTTATCAACTTTCTCAATACCTAACATCCCGGCCAGATGATCCTGCCGTTTTTTGGGCTGTAAATCAGAAAGGGCATTGAGTTCCTGCTGACGAGCTAAAAATGATGTATTAAAGCCTTTCCAGTCCAGTCCTAACAATTCTGCAACATATTTCTGCGTCTCTTTGACTCCGACCGATTCAGAATTATCTCCACGAAACAACTGAACTTCAGGATGCTCTCTTTTTCCAATCAGCCGCCTGATAACCTTATATTTTTCGCCATTTATGGAAAAAGAGAGAGATACCTCGCAATTGTCCTGTGGATTGGCGAATTCTGATTTAATTTCATCTTTGCCTGATCGAGTGGCCGTATTGCCATATAAAGCCCATGAAATAGCCTCAATTATGGATGATTTTCCAGATCCGTTTTGACCGATAATGCCAATTACCTGATCACCAAAATCTATACTGACCGATCTTATGACTCTGAAATTTTTGATATTTATTGAATTAAGCCGCATCTTACAGGAAAACAGATAATACCGGCATCTGTCAAGCACATATTAATCTATAGTTGAATAGACAGGTTGCAACAGGTCCCTACCATAACCATTAATGTGGATGCCCCCCCATTAGATGAAAATATTTCCATATATCAATTTTATTTTTAAGTTAGTACTGGAGAAATGATTACTATTTCCATAAAAGCCTAATTCTAAAGGGTTTAACTGAGCCTAACATAGAAGATAAGTACTATCTGGTATTGTAAAATATTATGGAAAAGTTTTCCTTTTTCTCTTGACAAATTATGATAATATGGTAGTTTAGGGGCGAGCGTGTGCTAGTCATTAAATCTGAGAGCCACTTTTGATTTATATGACAACGTTCAAACCTCTTTGAATACAGTTTGCTAAAGATTCAAATCCTTTGATTACTCGAAAGATTAGTTCAAGGATTGGATTGTATAGTTGAAACGGTCTAACCTTTTTACAGGTCTAAACAACGATCGACAATACAACCGCCAATAAAGTTTTTACAAATTGTTTTCGTAATATCCTTTTTACTATTTTTACTAATCCAATAATTGATAGCTATATTTTTAATGT
>DAOWMZ010000357.1 GCA_030642845.1 Candidatus Zixiibacteriota bacterium | reverse complement strand
GATATAGCATGGTACTGGTGCCGGTCCGCCCTTGAAAATGTAGTCCACCATATATACAACATCAGCAACGTTAAATTCTCCGTTACCGTCAACATCTTCTTCGAATTCACAACACGGAAAATCAGCAAGAAATATTCGCCTAACCATAAATACTAAATCTGCTACATTGATTTCATCATTAGGATCACAATCGGCATTGCCTCTGATCCCTTTGCAACAGGTGCAGGGATTATCAGGGATACAGGATGTTCCAGCTCCGAGGTATTCACCGCCAATTGCCGCACAGTTTTCTTCGGATCTCATGGTACAAGAATCTTCAGGCAGACAGCAAGCTCCAACAGTTAAAAGCGGATCACAACAGGTAGGTACTGGATATATGGGGATACAAGGTGCAATACCCAAAATGAAGAAACATTCAAGAACCTCTATATCACCGTCATCGATAACACAATCACCATTTATGTCAGCATGGTACATACTATCGGTATAAGTAGTGTCGCCATTCATCATTCTCATCAAATGAACCAGATCGCCTACTGTAAGAGCATAGCCGTCCTCATTAATGTCAAAGTCAGCATAGCAGGTATCCTGAGCCGAAATTGGTTCTGATCCAAAACCGGCAAAGATAAGAATGCTAAGAATAATTATTAAATATTTAACTCTATCCATAATGTCGCCTTATATAAGGTATGTTCAATTATATGATCAAAATAAGCAGACGATTCTTATAATAAATATAGGAGATATAGACGTTATTGTCAACGAGCATCTTGTCGAAGCATTTGTGTTTTATTAAAGCTGACTTAAATATATTAACTTGATAAGTGGGTTGTTTAAAGTTAAAATTAAGTAGATATTTGATAGTATTCAATAAAAGGGGAAATATGTCATCTGAAAAAATAATGATTTTCTCCGGTAGTGGGAGCCGACAGCTTACACAGAATATCTGTGATTTCATTGGTGTCCCTATAGGTAAGAGTGAAGTAATAAAATTCTCCGAGGGGAACACATTTGTAAGGGTTAATGAAAATGTCCGAGGCCGCAAAGTTTATATTGTCCAATCGACAGTATTTCCGGCTAATGATAATTTTATGGAGCTTCTTTTCTGGATCGATGCTTTTAAAAGAGCCAGTGCCGATTCGGTAACGGTAGTCGTTCCCTATTTCAGTTATGGTAAAGGGGACAAAAAAGATGAACCACGCGTATCAATAAGAGCCAGAGTTTGTGCTGATACAATTGAAGTAGCCGGAGCTGACAGGGTGGTTACTATGGATCTGCATTCACCACAAATTCAGGGCTTCTTTCGCATTCCCGTTGATAATCTTTATGCCTTACCGGTTCATTGTGAAAGGATTAAAAAGGAAAAACTTGAAAACCTTGTGGTTGTTTCTCCCGATACAGGCTATGCTGTCCACGCCCGGAAATATGCTGCATATCTTGGAGCTTCGGTGGCAATTGCTGACAAGCAAAGAGTTGCTCACGACGAACATGCAGAAATTATGGAAGTAATCGGTGATGTTAATGGTAAAAATGTCGTTGTTGTAGATGATTTTACTATCTCCGGGGGAACATTGGTTGAGGTTTCAAAAAAGCTAAAAGGTATGGGAGTGAAAAGAATTTTTGCCATGGTTACGCATGGTGTCTTTACGGGTGATTCTGTCAAAAATATAGATGCCAGCCCTATTGAAAAAATAATTGTCACTGATACGGTTGAAAATCATCCTATTAAGTTGTCTGAAAAAATAGAAATTATATCAGTTGCTCCACTGCTGGGTAAAGCAATAAAATGTATCCATAACCGGGAAAGCATCAGTGCCATGTTCCCGGAATAGGTGGGTGGCTAAGTCATTTTAATTTAGAAGTGATGAAAAATGTAGATTGTAGATTCAGATGGGGGCGGAATGGGGCAATAGAAGCCTCAAAGAATAGTGACATTGTCATCGTTGTCGATACGCTTAGTTTTTCCACAACTGTTGCCTATGCTGTAAGTATGGGGGCTGTTATTTATCCTTGCGCCCTGGGTGATGATCCGTCAGAACTATGTGAAAATTATAATGCAGAAATAACCGTAGGCCGTCTGGATGTCCCTTCCAAAGGAAGGTTCTCTTTATCGCCACTGACCTTCAAAAATATTGAATTGAGCACGAAAGTAGTGCTCCCGGCATTGAATGGGGGAACCTGCTGCAAACTGGCTCAGAAGAATTCAGCAAAAGTAATAATTGGTTCGTTAATAAATGCCAAAGCTGTCGCGGATCATATCATGACATTTATTGCAGGATTAAATAATAATTCAAACATATCTGTTATTGCCTGCGGTGAAAGATTTAAAAAACCGACTCCTGATGGTGAGATCAGATTTGCTATTGAAGATTATTTAGGAGCCGGAGCAATTATATCAGAGTTGAAGATGAATAAGACCCCTGAAGCAATGGTGTGCGAAGGAGCATTTGTTCATAATCAAAAGTCTCTTGATAAATTGATTTGGGAATGTGAAAGCGGAGTCGAATTAAGAGATATTGGTTTTGGAGAAGATGTCAAGATTGCTTCACAATTAAATTCATTAGAAGTTGTTCCGATGTTTTCTAACGATTCAATAATTGATAATAAAATAAAGTAGT
>DAOWMZ010000059.1 GCA_030642845.1 Candidatus Zixiibacteriota bacterium | reverse complement strand
TCAGTTTCCCAAATTGAGTTCCCCAGTCACCAAGATAATTTAGCCGAATAACATTGTAACCAAGCTTCTTATAGATTTCACTGAGCGATGCGCCAAGGATAGTTGTTCTGAGATGAGCAATTCCAAACGGCTTGGCAATATTCACCGATGAATATTCGACAAGAACGGGCTGTTGGTTTTCAACTATGGCATTGCCATAATTATTTTCTTCTTTTAATATTGCAGTTAAAACATTCTGTGCTTCGACTGCTGGATTTATCTGAACATTGAGAAAGCCGCCTGTGGCTACAACTTTTATATCGTCTGTGTTTGTAATAAAGGAGCTAATAGCTTTTGATATATCAGGTGGTTTCGATTTGAGTAGTTTTGAATATCTGAAAACCGGAAAAGCAAATCGTCCCATTTTGGGATCTTTTGGTTTTTCAAGATTTTCAAAAATAAAATCGGCACTAAATATTTGTAGGTCACCGGTTTCAGCATAGATCTCTTTGTAGCATTCTTTAGAGGCGGTTGAAACCAAATCAGCAAATTGTTTTTTGTAAATATCTAAGCTCATAACATTTTATTTCATCAAAGTCAGTATTCAATATAATGTGAGAAAAAATGAATTTGAAGGCTTTAAAGCAAGCCTTTTATCTAAATAGTACGATTAACAGCAGTAGCGATTATATCAATTTCTTTTACCAGCTTCTCATATTGATCCAAATATAAGGTCTGGGCTCCGTCAGAAGCAGCTTGATCCGGGTCATAATGGACTTCGATAATCAGGCCATCGGCTCCGGCAGCAACTGCAGCCCTTGCCAGAGGAGCTACTTTGTTGCGGATTCCGATTCCGTGTGAAGGGTCGGCGATTATCGGAAGATGGGTCAGTTCTTTAAGAACCGGGAAAGCACTGATATCAAAAGTATTACGGGTATAAGTCTCAAATGTCCTGATTCCCCGTTCACAAAGTATGATATTGTGATTACCGCCGGACATAATATATTCTGCCGCCATGAGCAGTTCTTTTAAAGTTGCAGACATTCCCCGTTTCAAAAGAATCGGTTTGTCAACTTTACCCAGTTCTTTTAATAGAGTGAAATTCTGCATATTGCGGGCTCCAACCTGAATAATATCTACATATTTAAGTGCCGGGATAATATCCATTCGATCCATAACTTCCGAGACAACAGCCAATCCGTTTTCATCGGCTGCTTCCCGCATATATTTCAAACCCTCTTCCCCTAATCCCTGGAAAGAATACGGTGAAGTTCTCGGTTTATAAGCTCCACCTCTAAGGATGGTTGTACCGGTACCGTTAAGCATTTTGGCTATTTTTCTAATCTGCTCTCTAGATTCAATTGCGCAGGGGCCGGCCATCAGAACAATTTTATTACTTCCAATTTCCGCATTACCAACCTTGACAATTGTATCTTCCGGGTGAAAAGTTCGGCTGGCTAATTTATATGGCTCACTAATCCTGATTACTTCATGGACACCCTCAAGAATTTCATAATCCCGTATATCAACCGAATCGGTTTTCCCGACAACTCCGAGTACAGTGTGAGTAGTTCCTGTTGAGCGATGAATATCAAAGCCCTGATCAATCAGGCGTTCATAAATTTGCTGAATCTGGTCATCAGTAGCGTTATTTTCCATTATGATAATCATTACTCAGAGTCACTTTCCGATTTGTTGTAAACTTTTACTCTTTCGAGACTGCGGGATTCGTCAATTATTCTTTCAAACAGTCGTACTATCGCTTCAGGAGCAAGCGGTCCCGGATTTTTTTCAGTCATCCTGACGAAAATTTCCTTTTCTCTTTCCGGGTCATACAGTTTTAATCCTTTCTTAATTTTTTCTTTAGCCAGATCAAGCACTATTTCAGCCCGCTGATTTAACAGATACAGTAGTTTGGTATCTATTTCATCAATTTTGGTGCGAACATTATTTATTTTCTTTTTAGTCATTATAGTGCTTTTCTAATATTATTAAGAAATTTACCTGTCTCTGTCAGTGATGATTTCTTTGTTGCAGCATTTTTAATTATTTGGACCAAAGCTGATCCTATAACCACACCGTCACAATATTTTCCTAATCTCTTTGCTGATTCGGGTGAAGAGACTCCAAAACCAGCTACAAAAGGTTTATCAAGTATTGATTTTAACTTCTTTAAATAAGTATCGGTTTCTTTCCCAAATATTTTTCCAGTTCCGGTTACTCCTGTGACAGTTACTGCATAGACAAAATCAGTGGACATTTCGGAAATCATTTTGATGCGCTTTTTTGATGATGTCGGAGCTACCAGATAAATTGCTGAGAGGTCATTTTTCTTTATCTGCTTATTAAAATCTGATGCTTCTTCAATAGTAAGATCGGGGATTATGAAACCATCGACACCACTTACTTTTGCTTCTTTTAGAAACCTGGCATCACCGTATGCCCTAACCGGATTATAGTAACCCATCAAAATTATTGGAACAGACAGATTGGATCTGAGTCTTTTTACTCCGTTTAGAATGCTTTTTAAATTCACACCATTTTGAAGAGCGATATGCGAACTATGCTGGATCAATGGACCATCGGCTAAAGGATCAGAAAATGGCATTCCGATTTCTACCATATCAGCCCCATTATCAGCAGCAATCCGAACATATTCCATTGATGTTTTAAGATCAGGATAACCGGCGGTAAAAAAAGGAATCAATAGCTTACGATTTCCCAAAGTAGATAATCTGTCTCTTATCCGGTTTGCCACTTATAGTCCCTCAATAATTCCCATATCTTTATCTCCTCGTCCTGAGAGACAAACTATGATATTCTGGTTTTTCTTGAATGATTTCTTAGCTTTGATAATATATGCCAGGGCATGCGATGATTCCAGCGCGGGAATGATTCCTTCAAGTTTAGAAACCAATTTGAAGGCATTCAATGCCTGTTTGTCTGTGACTGTTTCATAAACGACCCTTCGGGTCTCTTTTAGAAATGAATGTTCAGGTCCGACACCCGGGTAATCCAAACCGGCAGAAATTGAGTGTGGCAGGACAATTTGACCGTTTTTGTCAAATAATAAATAACTCAATGATCCGTGTAATACACCCGGCTTGCCAAGTGACAATGTAGCGGCATGTTTACCTGATTTTAATCCATAACCTGCAGCTTCCACTCCAATAAGTTTTACTTTAGGTTCTTTAATAAACGCATTCATGATACCTATGGCATTTGATCCACCACCGACACAAGCAATAATAATATTTGGCAGTCCGTTAAGCTGATTACGGCACTGCTGCTTTGTTTCCCTGCCAATAATTGATTGGAATTCGCGGACAATCATCGGGTATGGATGTGGCCCTACGACAGATCCGATAATATAAAATGTATTCCTGACATTAGTCACCCAATCCCGAAGAGCCTCGCTGGTGGCATCTTTTAATGTTTTGGAACCACTGTGTACAGGGATTAATTCCGCCCCTAACAATTTAATTTTATCAACATTGGGAGCCTGGCGTTCAATATCTTCCGTACCCATATAAATAACACATTTCATTCCAAAACGGGCACATACTGTAGCAGTTGCCAAACCGTGCTGTCCGGCTCCGGTCTCGGCAATAATTCTCTTCTTACCCATATAACGAGCCAATAAAATCTGTCCGACCGTATTATTGATTTTGTGTGCTCCGGTATGGGTGAGATCTTCACGTTTAAAATAGATTTTAGGACCATTCAAATATTCTGTAAAACGTTCAGCAAAGTACAATGGCGTTGGACGACCGACATAATATTTTAACAGAGCTGTTAGCTCTTTTTTAAATAACTTATCTTTCTTGATTGTATTAAAACATTTTTCAAGTTCATCGAGAGCATAGATGACCGTTTCAGGGACATAACGCCCTCCAAACTGACCGAATCTCCCTTTTCTATCAGGTGTTTTTATCCGTTTACTGCTCATATCTTAACCTGTTACAAACTTTGAAATATTCTTTTAGTTTTTTGGCTGATTTCTTACCGGGTGAACTTTCAACCGAAGAGCATATATCAACTATCAGTGGTGAAAATATTTTTATGCCTTCTTTTACATTTTTGCTATTAACTCCACCGGCTAACATCAGATTATTAATCTTTCTCGGAGGTTTAATCCCCCAATTAAATCTCTCCCCCGTACCACCGGGGAGACTTGTCGTTTTGTTATCAAGAAGAATCAAGTCAGCTTTACTTTTATAAATGTTATAGTAATCTCTTTTATTTATTATATGATAAACCTTTATCGTTTTGTAGCCAGCCTTGCTGGCTTTTAGTAAATCCCTGGTTTTATAATCACCTTGAAACTGAATAAAATCCAAGCTTAGTTTGTTAGCTATTATTAATATCCGATCAATTGGAGTATCAACAAACACACCGACTTTGTTTACTGTGGGAGGGATAACTTTGACAATCGCAAGAGCATTTTTAATAGTAATATGTCGAGGTGAATTTTTATAAAAAATCATCCCCAGCATATTTGCCCCTAAACCGACAGCCAGTTCAGCATCAGATGGCCGCGTTATACCGCATACCTTTAAATTAAAATATCTCATAGCCCCCTCAGGGCTTTTAGTTTAGCAACCGGTTCATCAGAAGACATCAAAGATTCTCCAACTAAAAAAATAGAAAAGCCGCTCTTTTGCAATCGTTTTATATCTTCATAGCTATGAATACCGGACTCAGCAACTTTGATAATATTATCCGGAATAAGTTTCGCTAATATTTCCGATGTTTCCATATTTACTTCAAAATTTGAAAGATCTCTGTTATTAACTCCTATTATATTGGCTCCGCAATCAATAGCTCTTTTTACTTCCTCTTCATTATGTGTTTCGATCAGACAATCAAGGCCAATTTCATTAGCAGTTTTAATAAATTCTTTAATCGCAATATCGGTAAGCATTCTTACAATCAAGAGTATAGCATCAGCTTTCATGTACGAAGCATAATAAATCTGATAGCTATCAATGATAAAATCCTTGCATAAAACTGGCAGACCGGAAATCTGTTTTGCTAATCCAAGATACTCATAGCGGCCATAGAAATATTTTTCATCAGTCAATACTGAAAGAGCCGATGCTCCCCCTTCTTTATAATTTTTTGCAATTATTGCCGGATTAAAATCCGCAGCAATAATCCCCTTTGAAGGAGAGCCCCTTTTAATTTCTGCAATTACATTTATTTTGCCAGAATCAGAAATAGCCTCTTTGAATGCAAAATCGTTTATAGATGCGATTTTCTTTTGTAAAACTGCCAGGGGAAGTTCTCTGCGAAGGTGATCTAATTCAATTCGCTTATTAATTGCAATTTGTTCAAGGATATTTTTCAACTCTTGTTCTCCGACAATATTACCCAGTTTCCGGATTCATCTTTTTTCTCAGTATTCCTGAAAAAGAAATTGAAGGCTACTGATGATACAACATATAAACAAATTGTAATGTTCATTGTAAATGTAAATCCATATTTTTCTATCAATGTTCCACCTACTGCCGAAGATACCATCCAGGATGATGTCCAGGCTATCATCATAAGAGCATTAACCAATGCCTGTTCATTTTTATCGGATAATTCCATACTCAGATTACTAACAATCGGCCATCCGGAATTAACCAGTCCCCCTCTTAACACAAAAGCTACCACTGCCACCGGGAGTAAATATGTATATGACATCATTAAAAAGAATGGAATTGATAATAGCTGGGCATAAACCACAGTATTGACTAATCCAAATTTTCTGGCAAATTCCGGAGCACTTAGGGAACCGACCAACATTGCGCATTGAACAAAAAAGTAATACAACCCAATATCATCGGGTGTTGATTCGAATCGGCTTTTAAAATAAAGATTCAAAAATGGGATAACCAATCCAGCCCCCATACCCATCAGGAAAGTTACCGAAAACATTTTTGAATAAAATTTACTTCGAGCTTTTATCATTTTAAAAGAAAAAGGAACTTGTTTCTCTTTTGGAGTCGGGGCTTTAGCTTTCAAAAACATAAACGGTATCAAAGCTAACAGACTCAGGAATATCCCTGTATATAAAGTGTATTGATAACCTAAAATTAAATCACCGGTAATCTGTTCGATCCATACCGTCATTTTGCCAGCCCCAAGCGACCCGGCCATTCCTGCTAAAATCATCATCCCGAATGAAAATGAGAATATATGGGTACGCTCTTTCCTGGTAGAGTTTCGCATAAAAAACGGACCGCTGGCAACTCTATAGAATACAAATGAGACACCACTAAGAAATGAAAAGCTGAGGATCAGATTATAATCAAGAGTTGATATAATAAGGAAACTGAAAAGAGCAAAAAGGGTTACACTCGCAATAAGAATCGGTTTTAATCTCAAACGATTCAATAGGAATGCTGCCGGGATAGCAATCATTGTCATTCCCATTGCCCTTGTAGAACCAACCAAACCGATTTCGCTCTCCACAAAACCAGCATCTTTGAGATATAAATTCAATAGGAGTAAAAAGACCTGAAAATTAATCCCCATCAAAAAGGAACCGATAAGATACAACCTTACATTTTTTGAAAAGAGCTTAAGGATTCCTATGTAATTTTTGACAGCTTCAACAATCCGGGATGTTCTTATGTCCGGGTAATTCTGGCTGCTTTCAGGTCCTTCGTGCACGGTTTTTACTTTTTTTATGAGTTTGAATCCTTTACCCAGGTAGCCAGAAGCTCTTTTGCAGCTCCACTATCAACAGCCTGGGCAGCTACTGACATTCCCTCGGCAATAGATTCTGTTTTATCACTCAGATAGATTAGTCCGGCAGCGTTTAACAAAGTAGCATCTCGATAAGGGGACTTAATTCCTTCAAGCAGATCCTGAAGAATAGTAAAATTGTACTGAGGATTACCTCCGAGAAGAGCATTACCGGGGTGTGTTTTTATTCCGAAATCTTTTGGTGCTACAGTATGCAATGTCTTGTTGCCATTTTTAATTTCAATATAATCGGTAGGAGCAGAGATAGAGAATTCATCCAGACCGTCATGGGAATGAGCGACAATAATATGTTCAGACCCTGTTAGATTGAGCACTTCAGCTACCAAAGGCATCAATTCTTTACTGTAAACACCTGTAAGTTGTCTTTTGACTCCAGCCGGATTGGTCATGGGTCCTAAAATATTAAAAACAGTCCTTACCCCTAATTCTTTGCGAGGTCCTGCCGCATGTTTCATGGCCGGATGAAATCTGGGAGCAAACATAAATCCAAAATTATTTTCGTTGATATTTTTTGCAACTTTGTCAGGACTGGGATCAATATTACCTCCGGTCTTTTCAAGAAGATCAGCCGATCCGCATTTTGAGCTAACAGAACGGTTGCCATGTTTGGCTACTGTAACACCGGCTGCGGCAGCTACAATCGCCGAGGCGGTCGAGATATTGAAAGTATGAGCCCCATCACCACCGGTCCCTACCCCATCCACAGCTTTTAAATCATTTATTATTACCTTAACAGAATGATAACGCATTGATTGCACCATCCCGGCAACTTCTTCAGCTTTCTCACCTTTTTGTTTTAAGGCTATAATAAATCCTGCAATTTGAGCCGGGGTTGCCTCTCCCTTCATTATCGTATCCATCACCAGCGAAGCTTCATTGATTGAAAGATTATTACCTGCTAATATTTTCTTTAATGCTTTTTGAATCAAAACAAAGTCTCCAGAAAATTTTTCAATATTGTTTTACCATCATTAGTCATGATTGATTCGGGATGAAATTGTAAGCCGTATAATGGCAATTTTCTATGCTGAATAGCCATAATGACTCCATCGGAGGTTTTAGCGGTAATATTAAATTCTTTGGGTAAAGATTTCGGTTCCACAACAAGAGAATGATAACGGGTTGCTGTAAACGGTGAAGGAACATTTTTAAAAAGGATTGATTTATTATGGGTAACAGGAGATGTTTTGCCGTGCATCAGTGTAGGAGCGTAGCCAATTATCCCGCCATAAACCTGAGCGATTGCCTGATGCCCCAGACAGACACCAAGTATTGGAATTTTACCTGCAGTTTCTTTTATTAGATCATTCATAACACCGGCATTTTCCGGACGACCCGGACCCGGTGACAGGATAAGTGCCAAAGGCTGTTTATTAATAATCTCGTCAACACTAAAGACGTCATTGCGATGAACTTTAATATCACCACCTAATTCAGCGAGATACTGATAGAGGTTGTAAGTAAAAGAATCGTA
>DAOWMZ010000011.1 GCA_030642845.1 Candidatus Zixiibacteriota bacterium | reverse complement strand
CAGCCATTGCCGTGGCAATTTTATTTAAATCAAGAAAATATCCACTAATAACCAAAGCAACTAGTAAACCACCAAGATACATAACTTTTTCAAAAACAGATCGAGGTTGCTCTAATTGATTCACAAACAATCTTGTCATGACTGCATCTGAGAAACCAGGATTCAACTTATAACCCGGATCTTTTTTGAGCTCAAGATACAACAGCCGGTATTTTTTCAATTCCTGACGACAATTAGTGCATTCATTAAGGTGAGTTTCAAAAAAAGAATCATCCTGTGAAGCATCTTTATCCAGATAAGCTTGGAATTCCATATCTGTCAAATGTCTTACTGCCATATTTCCTCCACACGGTATTTTTCCATCAGGTTTTCCTTGAGCATTTTTCGTGCTCGGTAAAGATAGCTTTTCACTGTTCCCATAGGTTGTTGAGTTATCTCAGCTATCTCCTCATAAGACATCTCTTCCAGATGATATAATGCCAGCAGTACTCCAATTCTTGGCGGAAGCAAGTTGATTTCATCCTGAACTCGTTGATTCAATTCTCTGGTTTCTGTATAGCCATCAGGTAATACAGAATTATCAGAAAATCGGTCAATAATATTCTCTTCTTTACTGCTTATTATATCATCCAATAAAGGAACTCTTTTCTTCTCCAGGTAATTAAGGCAGCTATTATGGGCTATTCTGGCTATCCATGTCGATATCTTACAACCATAATTAAACCCGCTCAGATTCTGGTAAACCTTGATGAATACCTCCTGACAGAGATCCTCGCGGTCATGGATATTGGTTACCATCCTGAATACAACATGGCTGACCAGCTTCTGATAGGACTCGATAAAAGTCTGCAAAGCAGCTTTATTTCCGGTCAAAATCTCTGTAATTAGTTGTCTTTCATCAATCATATAGTTCCTCAGATGCTATTATATACGACAGCTAACTCAAAAAGATGTTACAAATTTTATCTAATTATTTCTGCAACATTTCTCATTTTCAGATGTCTGATAGCACAAGAACAAAATGAAACAAAAAAGGAGTTTATGATGAATTTAGAAGAAGTTTTGATACCATTGATTATTTTTGGATCAATTGCAATAATAATCAAAATAGTTCTCGATAACCGCCTTAAACATAAGCTTATTGACAAAGGTATGGTTGATGAAAATGTTAAATTTCTGAATTATAGTACAGCACAAACCCATCGACTCTCATCATTAAAATGGGGGATGGTCCTGATAAGTCTTGGTTTAGCTCTATCAATCAAATTTATCTGGCCTGATGTGATTAATGAAGAGGGTACTCTTGGGTTGATGTTCCTCTTTGCAGGAATAGGATTTTTAGTTTATTTTGGGATTTCCCAGAAGTTTATTGATAATAATAAACAATAAAACATAAATAATTATTCAATCAGAAAGAAAAGGCTCCGAAGACATTCGGAGTCTTTTCTTTTACAAGCAAATACATATTATTATATAACATCAAGATACAACAACCACGTCAAGTATAACATCATAATACACAACTTTATATTATTTTTAAAAAAGCAACGAATATAAACAATAAAGATTGACATAGTCCATTTAATTATTATATTGGTTGTGTTTCATGAGACCTCCCCTGATAGAACCTGCCCCGGTTGTTTCTCAACTAAGGCAGGTTTTTTTATTAATATAACTTATTGTCTGTTGAAAAAGATCATGTATGTTTTGAATGTATGACTTACTGACCTCATACGTGCGACACAAGGCCGCCCTCTACGCGGGTTTACGCATTTACGCGTAGCGACGGGGCTTGTCTCCGTCATGGCTTTCTTATTGCGGTGTCAGGATTCCTATCCTGACACAAATATTGTATGTTTTTCTTTAAAGCTTGGGTTGAATGAAATGGGCAGGAAATCCGCCTGGGCGGACTACCCGGTTAGCAAATATTAAAAAGCCTGGATTCCCAATCAAGCTGGGAATGACAATGAAAAAGAAATACTGTAATCCCTGATATTGTGAAGATTATTCAACAAATTCCTTATTCAGCCATATCCAAACATTTCAGGATAAAGGCATATTCCAGAGCTATTTCTTTTAGATAGTCGTACCTGCCCGAAGCTCCACCATGTCCTGCCCCCATATTTGTTTTGAGCAGAAGTAGATTATTATCTGTTTTAGAAGCCCTGAGCTTAGCTGTCCATTTAGCAGGTTCCCAATACTGGACGCGCGGATCATTAAGACCGGCTGTTATCAGCATATTGGGGTATTCTTTGATTTCAACATTATCGTAGGGAGAATAAGAATTCATATAATCATAATATTCAGGAAGATTAGGATTTCCCCATTCTTCGTATTCAACTACAGTCAGAGGTATTGTTTCATCCAGCATTGTATTCATGACATCCACAAAAGGGACATCTGCAATAGCAACTTTAGCGAGATCAGGACGAATATTCACAACTGCTCCAATAAGAAGTCCTCCGGCACTGGCTCCGGAAATTGTCATTTTATCATGATCAGTATAATTTTCTGCTACGAGGTAGTCACCACAGGCAATAAAATCTGTAAAAGTATTCTTTTTATTAAGATATTTTCCATCTTCATACCATTGGCGACCCATTTCACTCCCGCCTCTGATATGAGCAATAGCATAAATAAAACCACGATCCAAAAGACTCAGCCGGCGAGAAGAAAAATAAGGATCCATACTCATCCCATAAGCACCATAGCCATATAGATACAATGGGTTTTTGCTATTCTTTTTCAATCCCTTTTTATAAACCAATGAGATCGGAATTTTTGTACCATCATCGGCAGTAGCAAAGACTCTTTCAGATTGATATTGTTCAGGATCATACCCACCTAAAACTTCTGTCTGTTTCTTTAATTCCCTCTCTTCAGTTTGCATATTGTAATCATATACTGATCGTGGAGTTATCAGAGACATATAACTGAATCTAAGGATATTTGAGCCAAAATCAGGATTACTGCCACCATAGATAGTATAAACCGGTTCAGGAAATTCAACATAATGATCTTTATTACTATTAAGGTCTCGAATCATTATTTGTTTTAGTCCATTCACCCGTTCAAACACAATCATGTAATCTTTAAAAACATCTATACCGGTAATTGTAATCGTATCACTGGGAGCGATAACTTCCCGCCAATTGTCTTTTCCCGGTTTGTTTGTCGGAGTTTTTACCAGTTTAAAATTCTTGGCATTATCATTAGTATTGATATAAAACCAGTCACCATGGTGAGCAACATCATATTCCATATCCTGCTGGCGAGGCTGAAGAATTCTTAATTCATCTTTAGGTTTTCCAGCATTGAGATAGTGTACTTCCGTTGTAACCTGGCTACCAAGATGCATGAGAATATATTTTTCACTTTTCGTCAGGTTAACCCAAAGGAAAAAAGCCTTATCTTTTTCATGATAAATAAGATCATCTTTTTTCGGTGAGGTGAATATAGTATGGCGGTATAGTTTGAATGGACGATGTGTTTCATCTTCAAAGGAATAAAAAACGGTTTTGTTATCCGTTGACCAGGCGGCATTACCGGTGTTTGGAATTGATTCGGCTAATATTTCTCCATTGGTCAGATTCTTAAAGTACAAGGTATAGTTTTCATTACCGGCGGTATCCAATGAGTAAGCTAACATCTGATGATTGGGGCTAACTTCATAGACGGAAAGAGCCATATAATCTTTTCCCTCAGCCAACTGATTCAAATCCAGAATGACCTCTTCTTCTGCCTCAAGAGAGCCCTGTTTCCGGCAATAGATATTATATTGCTTGCTCTCTTCTGTACGACTGTAATAATAATAATCACCATCTTTAACCGGCACGGACAGATCGGTCTCTTTGATACGAGCCACCATTTCATCATACAATTTGGTCTGGAGTTTCTTTGTCGAAGCCATCATTGCTTCGGTGTATTCATTTTCGGCTTTTAGATAGGATATTACGCTGGAGTCTCCCCTGTTGCGCAACCAAAAATAGTTGTCAATCCGTTCATGACCGTTGATTGTGTCAATTACAGTTACAATATTTGCAATTGGTGGTTTGGCATCTATTGGTTTTTCTTTAACACATGAGACAAACGATGATACAATCAACATCGTTATTAAGAGATAGATCAGACTCTGTTTTTTAGACATTGAAACCTCCGAAATAATAATTTGACAACTTTCATAAGTATTAATCTACGTATAGATTTCCATAAAGTCACTGAAAAGTAGGATTTTTTTATTATTTAATTTGTGACTGGCAGACGCCCTCGTCTGCTGCATATTTTAACATTGATGCTGTCAAAAGTACAGGTTATGCTTGTGGCAGGTCTGTGGGCAGACCTGCCCTACTAAGACTGATAGTTTTTTGTAGGGGCGAAGCATTCAATCGAATTATCAGATCATTATAAAAATTAATTTTCAAAGAATGCTTCGCTCCTACCTGACTATGGCAGAACCACTGAAGGGTTCTGCCCTACTAAGGCTATTATTTATTATTGAGCCCAATCAGGGATAGTTGACAGATCAATATTAAAGAATATCACTCCTACCAAAAACATATATGTAGTGATTAGGATTATACCGATAATATTTAAAATTATTCCGAATTTAATCATATCTTTCATTTTTATCTCACCCGATCCAAATACAATAGCGTTTGGAGGAGTCGCCACCGGAAGCATAAAAGCGCATGATGCCGAAAGTGTCGCCGGGATCATCAATAATAGTGGATTAACTTTTATTGCAGTTGCAAGTGAACCTAAAATCGGAAGAAAAATCTCGGTAGTAGCAGTATTTGATGTAAGTTCTGTCAAAAAGGTCAGTGTTGAACAGACTGATGCCACAATTAAAACCGGATTGAAATTTTCTACTCCACTCATGTTGTCACCCATCCACTGCGACAAGCCCGATTCTTTAAATCCGCTGGCCAGAGCAAATCCTCCCCCGAAAAGCAATACTATTCCCCAATTCAGTTTTGTGGCTGTTTTCCAATTCATCAGGCATCTGTTTTTAGATGATTTTGAAGGAATAATAAATAGAAGCAATGCAATTGATATAGCTATAGTGCCGTCATCAATAAATTTAGGAACGGGAAACAATCTCGACCATCCGGGAATAATAAATATCCCTAAATCAATATTTTGTCTGAAAATCCATAAAAACGCCATTATCGTAAACAGAATCAAAACAATGGATTCTTCATAAGTCATTCTCCCAAGACGGGAGTATTCTTCTCTGAATATTTTTTTCGAGGTTGTTTGACTGATATCTCCGGAAATAGAAAGCCTTGCCAGAACAAACCAGGCAATAAATAAAAACAATATGGCCATAGGAAAAGCAAAAACAAACCAGTCATTAAATGTAATTTCCGGAGCCTGCGGAAAATATATCTGAAAAATACGGGCAAATGAGAGATTGGGTGGTGTCCCTATCAGGGTCGCAGTCCCTCCGATTGAAGCGGAGTATGCAATACCGATTAACAATCCGACAGAATATTTTTTTGTGTCTTTTCCCGGATAAGTCTCTTTAAGCTTATAAATAATTGCCAATGCCATTGGCAACATCATCATTGTAGTAGCAGTATTGGAAATCCACATTGAAAGAAAAAAAGTAGCAACCATAAAACCGAGAATTATTTTTCGTGGTGATGCTCCAATCATGAGAATGATTCGCAAAGCAATTCGTCGATGCAGTTCCCATTTTTGCATTGCCAATGCCATAATAAAACCGCCAATGAACAAAAATATTATATGATTAAAATATATCCCAGCTACTGCTTTTCCCTGCATTATTCCCATAAGAGGATATAATACGACAGGTATCATCGCAGTTGCAGGAATTGGAATTGCTTCGGTCATCCACCAAATAGCCATCAGAATTACAACTGAAGCAGTTCGAGTAACCAGAGGTTCTCCCGGTTTTAGATCAAAAAATATTAGTAATGTAAGAGCCAGAAATGGGCCAAGAAACAAACCGATTTTTTGTTTATGAGATAAATTCAAAACGTAACAATCATCCTTCCACTGTAATTAACTAAATGAACATATTTTACATAAAAAAACAACTTTAACATTTTGTAATTATTGTTATATTATAGAATGTGATCCTTTTGTTATGAAACTATATATATTGTATTGACTATTTTTATTAAAATGGTTAATTTAAGTCCAATATAGGGAAATACTAACCTTATTACCTGCTGAAACGGAAAATCTCAAATAATCATGATACTATGGTATCAGCACCGTTTCACCGATAAGATAAAAGTATTCAAAAAGTTATAAGGGATTATTATGAAATTGAAATCGGAAAGAACATTTTTCCCAATAAGTCTGAATTTACTGATAATTTGCTTAATATTAGTTTTTGCATCTTCAATTAATGCTAATGAGCATCAAACCGGAACAGATGAATATATTGAAGGTAACTTTATTATTCAAATCGATCCCGATTCAGATATTAACTCTCTTGAATCTGCTTTTAACTCGGTTAGCTTGAAAAAAGTAAGACTTCTCTCACGCCGAATGAATATCTGGCTGGTTGAATACAGACCCAATAATTTTAAACCATCTGATCATATAGCCTTGCTCGAAGATGTAAGAAGACATTTTTCTGTCAACATTGCACAGTTTAACCATAAAAATATTCAGATCAGACAAACATTCCCTGATGACCCCAGTTTTGGTAATCAATGGAACCTGCATAATACCGGACAAAACGGAGGTACAATTGACGCCGATATTGATGCTCCTGAAGCCTGGGATCTTACCACAAGCGGCACTACCGGTTTTGGTGATGAAATTGTTATAGCCATTATCGATGGAGGTTGTGATCTGAATCACTCCGATCTCAACTTTTTTAAGAATACCAATGAAATCCCCGGAAACGGAATCGATGACGACAACAATGGATATATTGATGATTATGACGGTTGGGATGCCTATGGCCATGATGGCACTATCCCCGGTGATGCTCATGGGACTCATTGTGCCGGAATAGCCGGTGCTATCGGAAACAATACCAATGGAGTATCAGGGGTTAACTGGAATGTTAAGATCCTGCCTGTAGCCGGTTCGTCTACTCAGGAAGCTACAGTTATCGAGGCTTACGGTTATGTACTGGAGTTAAGAGCGACTTATAACGAAACTGACGGGGCAGAAGGTGCTTTTGTGGTCGCCACAAGTTCATCATTTGGAGTTGATTATGGTGATCCTCTTGATTACCCTCTCTGGTGTGCATTTTATGATTCATTGGGGGAAGCCGGGATGATCAGTGCGGCTGCAACAGCTAATATAAATTTGAATATTGATGTTGCCGGCGATGTTCCCACTGCCTGTCCCAGTGACTATATGATCTCAGTCACCAATACGACCAATACAGACAACAAACGTTCCAGCGCCGGTTATGGACTAACTACAATTGATCTTGGTGCTCCCGGTACCAGTGTCTATTCGACTGTTACGGGTGGATATAGTTATATGACCGGAACTTCGATGTCCACTCCTCATGTAGCAGGAGCAATTGCTTTTTTATATGCCAATGCCTGCCCAACTCTATTAAATGAATACAAAGATGATCCGGCAACAGTTGCTCTTATTATGAAACAGTTTATTATGGACGGCGTAGATCCAATAAACGACCTTGATGGCATTACCGTCACCGGCGGAAGACTGAATCTATTTAACAGTGCCTTATTGGTTCTGGGATATCCCTGCGGAATTTCAATAGAACATGTTCCTCTGACTGATACTAAAGATACTACTAATGATTATGAAGTTATTGCTGCAATTATGTCCGATACTACCTTAATAGCAGATTCATTACTATTACACTATGAAATTTCATCAACCTGGCACCTTGATACTCTGGTGAGCACCGCTAATCCGGATGAATATTCTGCAATTATTCCGGCTCAATCTCCGGGAACATTTATAAATTACTATTTGACAGCCTGGGATGATAATGGGATATCTGATACTACTGCGACATTTTCTTTTAAAATTATTGATTATGATTTCGTTTTAATTCCTGAATCAGTATTCGATTCCGGATTGGTTAATGATACAATCTGGTATGATCTGCAGGTTATCAATACTGGAGTTTATTCTGATAATTATTCTCTTAATATATCTGATAATTTCTGGCTAACTACGATATGGGATGAAACCGGAATCTCTGAAATCACTTCTACCGGAGAACTCAGTGTTGATGATACTTCTAATTTTACTGTGAGAGTTATTATTCCATCCAGTTTATATGGTGAAATTGATACAACAACTCTTACCTCTCAATCAACCGGAGACGGATCTTTATCAGATTTTACAAAATTATATACAACCTCCGAAGGTGAACCTCTTACTATTCCTTTCGAGGAAATGTTTATTGACATATCATTTGATATATACAAATGGGTACTGACTGCAACTGTTGAAGTTAGTACGGTCGGGAGTTATGAACCTTCAGCACCTTACAGTGCCAATTTCGATGGCAACCCCAATGGAGCCGACACGCTTATTTCTCAACCTATTGATCTTGAAAATGAATCAAATGTGATTTTATCATATTATTATCAACGTACCGGTAATGGTGATTCCCCTGAGGCTGATGATGACCTCTTTTTTGAGTATTTGGATTCTACCGGAAACTGGCAGCTCCTCCAACAATATTTGGGATCAGGGTCAGATATGACCGAGTTTGTCGAAGAAATCATCCCTCTTCCCGGTGAAGCTTATCATAGTGGTTTTCGTTTGAGAATCCGTAATATTGGCACTCCCGGAACATTTGATGATTGGTTTGTTGATGATATATTTATTGGCAACAGGCCTTCCTATGATATGGAGATGGAACCTATTGCCGCTGCTTCCACATCTTTTTCAGGAGATACTACCACATTCAGTCTGAAAATATTTAATAAGGGTGAGAATCCCGATGATTACCTTCTTAGTGATTCATTGGGAATCTGGGATGTTCTGTTTTATGATTCTTTGGGTACATCAGTAATAACATCAACAGGTTATGTCTCTTCGTCAGATTCAGTCGGAATAATTGTAAAAGTTGCAATTCCCTCTGGAACCCTTCTAAATGAAAGAGACTCTGTTGATATTTTTGCTGTCTCTTCTAATTTTCCGAGCCTCTTTGCCTTAAGCAAATTAACCTCAATTTCGGCTGGTAACTCGGAACGGTTCCCCTTCTATGAACCGGTCATTGAAGATACTCTCTTTAATTTACTCTGGTCGGACAATGTTGGTGTTGAAGTAGAAAATGGTGCTATCAATATTCCATCTCCTCCTTACGCATTAAACTCTGATGGCGAAAACGATACTTTAACTTCCCTGCCAATAAATTTACTGGGTAAGACAGATGTGGTTCTTTCATATTATTATAAAACCGGTCTGACTGATCCTCCTGAAGTAGGTGAGTATTTATATATTGAATACAAAACAGATTTGGGTGCCTGGGCTATTCTGAACCAACATCAGGGAAACGATTCCGGGATGTCTTCATTTGAATTGGTTAGTATCGAATTACCTCTTCATAGCTTTCATGATGAATTTCAACTTCGCATTCGTTCAACAGGATCCTGTGTTGACTGCGATAACTGGTACCTCGATAACATAAGGATCGATTATACCCCTGAAATTTCTATAATACCAATGAGCTTTACTGAGACTATGGATCAGAGAGATTCAATGGTAAAAGAGCTTATTATCGAAAACTCTGGCACGGGTGTGTTGGAATATACTCTGAATATCATCCCTCAACTTTCAAAATCCAGTCGATTTTATGAATTATTGGAAAATAGTGATGTTGAACCAGCCCACAGAGATTATCCAACTGAATTCCTGAATTATAATATTCCAAAAGGGGAACAAGATAATCGTATTGGATTTCCCGTTGAAAAAGATGCCGGTGGTCCGGATAATTACAACTATTACTGGATTGATTCCGATGACCCGGAAGGACCTGATTTTGAATGGATTGATGTCAGTCTTACCGGCGTTGATATAATTTCCACTCTTGGTGACGACACCTACAGTGGTCCTTATGATTTAGGATTTTCATTCTCATATTATGGCAATGTTTATAGTTCAATATATATAGGATCAAATGGCATAATAGGATTTTTCCCGGACAGTATGAATTCACGAAATAAAACTGTAATTCCTTCGGTTTCCGGTCCTGAGAATATTTTAGCCTGGCTCTGGGATGATCTCGACCCAACCAACAGCAGCAATCCAAATCCCCACGTATTTATAGATACGACCGAAAACAGGTGCGTAATTCAGTTTGTTGATTACCCTGAATACCAAGCCGCCACAGGTGATGTAGTTACTGCAGAAATTATATTAAATCCAAACGGAAATATAAAATATCAATACCTGAATATTGCCTCCGGATTCGATGCCGCTAATTGTGCAGTCGGTATTGAGAATGATAACGGTACCGATGGACTGGAAGTCGTTTACCTGACATCATATCTAAAAGACTCCCTTTCAATTGAATTTGTCAATCCGGGGAACTGGCTTATAGCTGAAAAACTTTCAGGAATTTTGGAGCCATCGACTATTGATACATTGAATTTATTCTTTAATACTGCAACTCTTGATTCCGGCATGTATGAAGCAAATATCAATATCTCATCAAATGACATTGATGAGAATAATACTGTTATATCTGTGTCGCTGGAAGTCATATTTGTTTCCTTGTATATATGTGGTGATGCTAATGGGGACAAAGATGGTCCGAATGTAGCTGATCTGGTCTATATGGTCGATTATCTTTTTAAAGGAGGACTTCCTCCTCCAATTATCGAGTCAGCAAACGCCGATGGGATTATCAATGGAGGTATTTTTGTGGATGTAGCCGATTTGACTTTCATGGTTGATTTTCTCTTTAAGGGTGGTCCCCCCCCAATATGTGAAGGATTATAGAGTAATTTTGAATAGCCTATTCCATATTTATTATTGGTAAACTATTGATATTTTAAATTACTCTGCTTGTGAAGATTCTAACTATTTAGTCGATTTAGTGAATAAATGCACTTTCTGATATAAGGTAACAGCGAATCTGACTTGACAACCAGAAGAATAATAACTATTATAATCTAAGTCGTGAAATTCTTCTTTAGGTTACCTGCGTTTTTCCGAGGTAAATGAGTGAGACATATATTAGCATCTCTGATTAAGCTAACGTTTATTTGTTTAATAGTAATAATAATTTCATTACCAGAGGGTAGCTCTGTCCGGGGAGATGATTTTAACTATAAACAGAGTAAAAATAATACCAATCCATCTCTTCAAAGCATTGCAGGAAATAACTACCAATCCTTTACTCCAAACGTCGGCCAGTATAATGATTTAGTAAAATATCGCTCCGATGCAGAAAATACAATTATCTGGTTTACTGATAATGAAATTTTCTATCAATTTGTTCGTTATGTTGAAAACAGTTCATCTTTGGATGATATGGCTCGTCTTGGATATGATAGTGATAATACAATTGATAGCATTGAATACAGTATCATCAGAATATCATTTGAAGGAGCAAATCAAAATCCAATTATAATACCACGGACTCCTCTCCTCTCAAAATATAATTATTTCTTTGGCAATGATTGCACGAAATGGTACAAAAATATCAGCTCCTTTCATGAGATAATG
Source organism: Candidatus Zixiibacteriota bacterium (assembly GCA_030642845.1). Lineage (GTDB taxonomy): Bacteria > Zixibacteria > MSB-5A5 > GN15 > FEB-12 > DAOWMZ01. Next base: position 2,547 of record DAOWMZ010000011.1, on the reverse strand, counting down.
TATCAGAATATTTATGATGGTATTGATCTGGTTTATAGAAATAATGGCTCCAATATTGAATATGATTTCAAAGTATCTATCGGGGCAGATCCCAGTCTAATTAAAATCAGGGTAAATGGTTCAAATAAGATTTTTATTAATCAAGATGACAAACTTGTTATTTCATCCCGCCTTGGAAATGTTATAGAAAACAGTCCGGTAGTTTATCAAATTGATGGCGATTCAAAAATACCTGTTAGTAGTCATTTCGTTCTTCATGATGATTACTCATTTGGATTTGAATTTGATAATGGCTATAATCCAAATCTACCCCTGATTATCGATCCTATTTTAGAATACAGCACCTTTTTGGGTGGTAGTTCCAATGATTATTGCCGAAGCGTAGCTGTTGATCCGGATGACAACCTATATGCTACAGGTTATATTGCTTCACCTGATTTCCCAATGGAAAGTGCATATGACAGTATCTACAATGGTGGTTCACCGACCGGATATGATATATTTGTTACTAAAATTTCAGTACTCGGAGATTCAATCTGTTACAGTACTTATATTGGTGGTGCTACCGGTGATGATAAAGCTTATGCTATAAAAGTCGATACTCTTGGTTCAGCTTATATCACAGGAGTAACAAACTCAACAGATTTCCCTACTGCAGATTCTTTCCAGGGGGATAATGCCGGCAGTAAAGATGCCATTGTGGTTAAATTATCTCCTACTGGTGACTCTCTTATTTTTAGTACATACTTAGGAGGAGTTGGCGAAGATGTCGGAAATGCAATTGATATTAATTCTGATAATGAAATATATATTGCCGGTAAAACAGTCTCTACTGATTTCCCGACTGTTAATTATTACGATAATAGTCTTGATGGTTCCAAAGACGGTTTTATTACCAAATTAAGTGCTGCTGGTAATACTATCGAATTCAGTACATATTTAGGCGGAACTGATAGTGATGTCGCCCTGTCTATTGCCATTGGATCTGATAATGACGCTTTTGTTACCGGTTACACAACCTCATCAGATTTCCCTCTTGAAAATGCTTTTGATCCTGATTTTAATGGCGGCACAATCCTTGGAGATTGTTTTGTTACGCGCCTTAATTCTACTGGTGATATTCTTGAATACAGTACTTTTATCGGTGGAGCCAATGATGATGCTGCTTTGGGAATTGCAATTGACAGCATTGATGAAGTATTTGTTGCCGGCTATACTTATTCAGCAGATTTCCCTCTTGAAAATGCTTTCGATAATGATCGTTCCGGCAGTTTTGATGCCTTCGTTTTAAAACTCAACGCTACCGGAGACTCTCTTAGGTACAGCTCTTACCTGGGCGGTATCAGTGATGATTTCGTAACTTCTATCGATATTGATCAGCATGGCAAAGCATACGTTACCGGAAACACCACATCTGATGATTACCCGACTAAAATTGCTTACGACAGCACTTATAATGGTGATACCGATGTCTTAATTACCTGTATTAGTGACGGTGGTGATTCGTTAATTTATAGTACTTATATTGGAGCATCTTTTTATGAATCCGGTTATGGAATTGTCATAGATACTGGTGAAAATGCCTTTATAGGGGGATACACCAGTTCTCTTGTCTTCCCAACTGTAAACCCATTTCAGGATACATCAAACGGAGAATTAGACATTTTTCTGGCTAAATTGGCTATTGATGAATTTATTTGCATTGACTCTGACGGAGATGGTTTTGGCGATCCTGATGTACCGGAAAATGAATGCCCTGACGACAATTGCCCGAATATTTATAACCCCGATCAAGAAGATATTGACCTGGATAATATTGGAGATTCCTGTGATAACTGCCTCTCTGATTATAATCCAAACCAGGAAGATACTGACAATGATGGAATCGGCGACAGCTGTGATGTCTGTACTGATACTGATGGTGATGGTTTCGGCAATCCAGGATTCCCTTCCAATACATGCCCCGAAGATAACTGCCCTGATATTTACAATCCTTCCCAGGAAGATGCCGATATGGATGGAGTTGGAGACAGTTGCGACACCTGCACTGATTTAGATGGCGATGGCTATGGTAACCCAGGATACCCCTATACCACTTGTACCCTTGATAATTGTCCGGATTCAGCCAATGCTGACCAAAATGATATAGATTCTGACTCTTTTGGAGATGTCTGTGATAACTGTCCTGATGATTCTAATTCTGATCAATCTGATGCCGATTTGGACGGAATTGGTGATGTTTGTGATGATTGTACTGACCATGATGCTGATGGCTACGGAACCCCTGGTTATCCGGCTAATACCTGCCCTGATGATAATTGTCCTTACGCCTATAATCCGGATCAGATCGATACCGATGAAGATGGTATTGGCGATGTTTGTGATGATGGATGTTGTGTTCCACCCGTCAGAGGCAATGCAGATGGAGATGCATTAGATGAGGTTTTAGTATCTGATTTAGTTTTTTTAGTCGAATATTTATTTAAAGGAGGTCCTCCACCAGCATGTCCTGAAGAAGGTAATGCTGATGGAATTGATATTATAAAT
>DAOWMZ010000112.1 GCA_030642845.1 Candidatus Zixiibacteriota bacterium | reverse complement strand
GGTTTGACAATTTCACCTGCTTTATCGGGAGGTAATTTTTCTGTAGCTAAGCTAATTATGGGTATAAATGATAATACTAATACTACTAATAAAAGACATTTTGTCAGGGAAATGGATAATTTCAAAACTTTTCTCCAATTGCTATTTAATAGTTTTGTTCATTATAAAGGAGTTAGACACAGTGTCAACTCAAAACAATATAATTTAATATACTTAATTTCATTATTACACCTTATCGGTTCTTGTGTTAATTATGACAGTAAAATCATATTTCTTTTAATTATACCATATAGATAAAAAATAGTTCAGTGTAAATGAATTACTTTAACTAAGCCGCGTAACAATAATAGAGGTAATTCATTAGCGTATCAGTGAGGGGGTGTCTCTAATGTAATTATGGTAATGATAAAGAAAAAGCGGATCAGTGATGACCCGCTTTTCCATGATATATGAAAACTACCTATTCTTTAGTTTCCGGATTTGAATAGTCAAGTTTGGCTAATTGAGAGTACAATTTCCAACGGCGATCACAGTCAATCTGACCAAGATCAGCCAGATGTTTGGCTCTTTCAGGATCTTTTACTTTGAGAGTACGGTATCTGTTTTCGGAATAAGCATACTTTTCAAAGGAAATCGTAGGTTCTTTACTATCCAAAATCAATGGGTTCTTGCCCTGATCGATTAAATCCGGATTGTAACGATATAACAACCAGTGTCCTGATTTAACAGCCATATCTTCCTGTTCTAAACTATAAGACATATTGATTCCATGAGCAATACAGGCACTGTAGCAGATCAACAATGATGGACCATTAAATTTCTCAGCCTCAACCATCGCTTTAACCGTCTGATTATGACTGGAACCCATCGCAACCTGGGCAATGTAAACGCTGCCATAGGACATCATCATCAACCCCATATCTTTCTTGGGGAGTGGTTTTCCTGCTGCTGCAAACTTAGCTGTTGCTGCGCGAGGTGTTGCTTTTGACATCTGACCACCTGTGTTGGAATATACTTCGGTATCCAGAACAAGGAGATTTACATTTCTACCGGAAGCGAGCACATGATCCAAACCGCCAAAACCGATATCGTATGCCCAGCCATCACCGCCAATAATCCAGACAGATTTATTTACGAGGAAGTCAGCAACATTTTTAAGAGCCGTTACCTGGTCAGAATCGTTGAGGGAATCAAGTTTCTTTTTCAGTTTAATAACTTTTTCACGCTGTTGTTCAATTCCTTCCAGAGAACTCTGATCGGTATTGAAAAGATCATCGTACATATCCGGAGCTAATTGCTGGGTAAGGTAAAAAGCATAATCTTTCAACTTATCAGCCGTCAGACGCATTCCCATTCCAAACTCAGCGTTGTCTTCAAACAGAGAGTTAGACCAGGCTGGTCCGCGCCCACTTGAGTTCTTACAGTAGGGAGTAGTAGGCAAGTTTCCACCATAAATTGAACTGCATCCGGTAGCATTGGAACAGAGTGCCCTGTCACCGAATAGCTGCGTCATCAGCTTGACATAAGGAGTTTCTCCACAACCGGAGCAAGCACCTGAGAATTCAAAGAGAGGTTTCATAAACTGCGAGCCTTTAACCGTCCCTATTTTGAATAAGCTTGGATCAGGATCCGGTAATTCGTTCATAAAGAAATCCCAGTTCTTAACTTCCTGTTCGCGAAGAGGAGCCTGAGGCTGCATATTAATTGCTTTGAGACCTGTTTTGTTGCCATCTTTATCTTTGACATCCACCGGACAAGCATGAATACAAACTTCGCATCCGGTGCAATCTTCAGGAGCTACCTGTAAAGCATATGAAAGACCTTTAAGCGGTTTGGACTTGGCTTTAATATGTTTGAATTTTGAAGGAGCTTTTTCAGCTAACTTAGGATCAAACACTTTCGGTCGAATAGCAGCATGAGGACAAACGATTGAACAAATATTACACTGAATACATGTCTCTTCATCCCAAACCGGAATATCTACTGCAATGTTGCGTTTTTCATATTGGGTTGTACCTGTGATATATGTACCATCATTGGGGAAGACGGATACAGGAAGATCATCGCCACGTCCAGATATGATTTCCGATGTTACCTTTTTAACAAAATCAGGTGAATGATCCGGGACAATAGGAGGTCTGGAAAAAGTACTGGTTACTTTATCAGGGTATTTGACTTCTTTTAATGCACCAGTGGCGGCATCCACTGCAGCAAAGTTCATGTTGACTACTTTTTCACCCTTTTTGCTGTAGCTTTTGACGATAGCATTTTTAATTGCTTTTATCGCAGCGTCTTTGGGTAATATTTCTGAAATCAGGAAGAAAGCAGTCTGCATAATCATGTTGATACGCGTCCCAAGACCAAGTTCTTTGGCAACGGCAAGACCATCAATAACAAAGAATTTTGCCTTTTTATCCAGGATCTGCTGCTGTACTTCTTTAGGCATATGGTCCCAGATTTCATCCGGTCCATAGGGAGCATTCAACAGGAATGTACCGCCTTCGATCAGCTTGTCAACCATATCATACTTTTCGAGGAATGAGAAATTATGACATGCTACAAACTGGGCGGATGTGATCAGATACGGTTTACGAATTAATTCTTTACCAAAACGAACATGAGAGACTGTAATAGCCCCCGCTTTTTTAGAATCGTAAACAAAATAACCCTGGGCAAAATTATCAGTATTTTCACCAATAATTTTGATTGAGTTTTTGTTTGCTCCAACTGTGCCATCAGCCCCAAGACCATAGAAAAGACCACGGAAATTTTCACCTTCAAGATCAAACGAAAGATCCGGATCAAGTGATGTCATTGTTACATCATCTTTAATACCAACGGTGAAGTGATTTTTCGGTTCTTTTTCATTTAAATTATTGAATACAGATTTGGCCATCGGGGGATTGAATTCTTTTGAACCCAGACCATAACGACCTCCAACAACAATCGGGTGCTTGTCAAACGGTGCAAAACCATATTCCAATGCTTCACTTATAGCAGTCTGAATATCGGAATACATCGGTTCGCCAACGGCACCAGGTTCTTTCGTACGATCAAGTACAGCAATTGATTTTACTGTTGAGGGGAGAGCTTTCATAAAAGCTTCCGTATCGAAAGGACGGTACAGCCGAACTTTAATAAGTCCTACTTTTTCACCCTTTGAAACCAGTTCATCAACTGTTTCGTGAACCACTTCTGCTCCGGTACCCATGATAATAACAACACGTTCCGCTTCCGGATGACCGAAATAATCAAACAGTTTATACTTGCGTCCCACTACTTTGGCAAACATATCCATAGATTTCTGGACAATTTCAGGAGCTTTTTGATAATATTTGTTTACTGTTTCACGATGCTGGAAGAATACATCCGGGTTCTGCGAGGTTCCTTTAATAGTCGGACGATCGGGAGACAGTGCTCTGATTCGATGATTTGAAATGAGCTCTTCATCAAGAAGATCTTTCATATCATCTTTGGTAATTTCTTCAACTTTTTGAACTTCATGAGAAGTACGGAAGCCATCGAAGAAATGTACGAACGGAATTCTACTTTCAAGTGATGCTCTCTGAGCGATCAAAGCCATGTCCATAACTTCCTGAACAGACCCTGCTCCGAGTAGCCCGAAACCAGTGGATCTGACAGCCATTATATCACTGTGGTCGCCAAAGATTGACAGGGCATGAGAGGCAACCGCTCTGGCCGTAACATGAAAAACAGTAGGTGTCAATTCACCAGCAATTTTAAACATATTCGGTATCATAAGCAGCAATCCCTGGGAAGCTGTAAAGGTAGTGGTAAGTGCGCCGGTTGTTAAAGCACCATGTACCGCTCCTGAGGCTCCACCTTCGGATTGCATCTCAACTACATCGGGGATTATTCCCCAAATATTCTTTTCTCCACGAGCAGATCTTTCATCCGCAAATTCACCCATATCCGATGATGGTGTGATGGGATATATCGCTATGACTTCATTGGTAGCATGAGCAACATAAGATGCAGCTGTATTGCCATCGATGGTTACCATTTTTCTGGTGCGATTTTTTCCTTTTTTTGTCTTGTCATCAGCTGATGCAACAGCTTCTTGAGCCATTTCTTTACTCCTGATAATATTGTAATAATAAATTCATAACTTAACTATAGACATCTATTTAAGTTTGGAAAGTGTAATATCCTTCTGTTTTTGATATTTTCCTTTTTTATCTTTATATGATCTAAGGCACTCCTCGGTTGCTTCTAAAAATAATAATTGTCCGATTCCCTCGTTTGCATAAATTCGCACTGGTAACGTAGCGGTATTAGCCAGGGAAAGAGTTGCAAAACCTTCCCATTCAGGTTCAAAGGGAGTAACATTGACCACAACTCCGCTTCTGGCATAAGTTGACTTTCCGGTACAGATCGTAATTATGTTACGTGGAATTCTAAAATATTCTTTTGATTGGCCCAAAATATATGATCTGGCGGGAATCAGTATTGAATCTGAGCAAACAGTTTTGAAGTGCTCATCCTTGATAGACTTGGGATCAATTTCCTCTAATTTTGATTCGTCAAGTATCTTAAACTTATCTGAGAGCCTGAAATCATATCCATAGCATGATACACCAAAACTGATACCGGTTTTAATCTGGTCGTCTGCAAAGGGCTCAATCATTTTTTCCTTTTGAGCCATCTCAATAATCCAACTATCCGGTTTTACCGCCATAACATTAACATTCCTTTATCGTCAAAGGTCATTTTGGGGGTAAAAGATAGTGTTTTGAAATATATTTGTAAACCGGAATCTATACAATTTTCAATCAAATTTGGGTAGTAACACCGCCGTTTTTTTGCCAATTATTAAGATCATCCAAAGTATATTTTCCAAAAACAGATACTAACTGATCTTCCGCCATTATCAGGAGTTCTCTTAACGAGCAAAATCCCTCTTTATCACAATTATTGCGATTGTAAGTACATTTCATCAGATGATATGGACCTTGAATGGCTTCGAGAATATCGAGTATGCCTATATCAGAAGCTTGCCTTGATAGGCTGAAACCACCTCTCACACCACGATGAGATCGGATTATCCCTGTTTTGGAAAGTGATTGGAAAATTTTTGCAAGGAATTTTTCAGGAATATCCTGAGCTTCTGCAATTTCGGATAAAGGGGTAATATTATTTATATCCTTATCAGCAAGATAAACTACGCCTAATATCCCGTATTCCTCCGCTTTAGTGAACTGCATTTAACACTTCCATTTCTGAATTAATAACACTCATATTGCTAATGCCCATAAAAAAGACATTATTTATTAACTTTAACACTCCAAGATAGCATAATAGGTCTTTTAGTCAATAAAAATCGGAATATTAATGATTAATAATTACTATCCATAATGTATTCATTGTACTTGATTACTGTTAAGTAATCTGATAATTAAAATATCATGTATTGACTAAGTGCGTGTTATTAACTACTTTAACTGATAATTGTAAATTTAGGTGAAAATAATGGATTCTAAAACAGAAGAAACTAAAAAAGGATTGTTGATTGTTTATACCGGTAACGGTAAAGGTAAAACTACTGCGGCCCTTGGAATGTGTGTCAGAGCGATAGGCCACAACTGGAATATTTGCATCATTCAGTTTGTCAAGGGTTCATGGAAATATGGTGAGCTTGAAGGTATCAAGAAACTGGCTCCAAATGTGGAGCTGCAGACTGTGGGTGAAGGGTTTGTTGGTATCATCGATGATGACAAGGAATTTGATGAACATCTAAAGGCAGCAAAATCCGGGGTGAAACTTTCTATCGAAAAGATTTTGTCAGGTAATTACCAGTTGGTAATACTTGATGAGTTAAATGTAGCTGTAGATTTAGGATTGGTCTCTGATGAGGATGTTGAAGAGATAATCGAATCCTGCAGCGATACTCAGCAGCTGGTTATAACCGGCCGAAACGCTCGTGAGTGGTTGATCGAAAAAGCTGATCTTGTAACCGAAATGAAAGAGATAAAACACCCTTACCAGAAAGGAATCCTGGCCCAAAAAGGAGTTGATTGGTAACACAGGTCAGGCTTTACCTGTTTTATTAATAATTGAATAGAAAATGTTTTCATAAATCTATTTTGAATCTTATTGATTTATTTGTGTTAATAATTTTAATATGAAATATAAATTTTTGTAATATTTAGGGAATAAAGAATGGCTGAAGAAAAACAATATGACATCGTGATAGTAGGTGCTGGTCCGGGAGGATTGACAGCTGGCTTATATGGAGCAAGAGCAAAACGCAAGACAGTCTGTCTGGAAAAATATATACCAGGCGGACAGATTGCCAACACGGAAGAGGTCGAAGATTACCCCGGTTTTGAGAGTATTTCCGGTTCCGAATTAGCTACGAAGATGGCCAATCATGCCAAGAAGTTCGGGTTGGAAATTGAATCGGAAG
>DAOWMZ010000253.1 GCA_030642845.1 Candidatus Zixiibacteriota bacterium | reverse complement strand
TTGGATAGAGACAAATATAACTTCTGAATTCCAAGCTCAAATAATTTGGAAACTGAATATGAAATGCGAATTGTTTCGTGAGTTGTCCCTTTGGTAAGGACAAGACTTTTATTATAAGCTCCGGCAAAGAGTCCTTTGGGGGTGGTAAATTCAAAATTCAGGGTATCAGTATAATTGGTCGGCTTGGTAATAATAGCCCTTATGGTTCGCGATGAAATCACTCTGTCAATATCCAATTCAGCAGGTGATGGTATAAAATAATAATCCGGCTCAAATGTTACTCCTAATTCAGGACGTTCCCAGATGGGAATACTGTTTCTGACAGTCATCGGTATTGGCCCATACCGAAGTTCAGCCTCAAATAAAAGCGAATCGGTCAGCTTGGCTTTAAGGTACTGTTGATCTATATCAACCAGATATTCTCTGATAAAAACCTGATGCGGCGATATTGTTTTGGGTTGACTGTCAATAATGATACACTTCTCAGCCCAGTAGGGATAAAACCTGATTGACAGGAGTTCAATCTCTTTTGGACCATTTGCAGCTAATGATGCTCGGAATTTTAGTTTTGTCCCATGAGGAGAATCACGAAGTAAAATTTTTCCGTCCCAATTTATCCCTACCCCATCCTGGGCTAATTTTTTTATTTTCCTGATAAGCTCATTAAAATAAAAACGGAGGTCTTTCCGGGACGATAGCATTTCATCCCTTTCAACTGCATCCGTTAAATCAAGAAGATTTCTGTATCCCTTAAGAATAAAATCAACCTGTTTTTTACCGGACGATCGACGAGCAGAATTCAAAAATGAAAGAAAGTTTCTGGTCTGTCGCTTGAGGGTAATTTTTTTTGGGCCAACTTGTACAAGATTATCAAATATAGTTTCAAGGCGGTTGTTGGATATATTCACTAAAAATCCCGAACCGGTTCCTGTTTCAAGAGCTTGATCATAGATCAAATTATATCTGACCAAACCCTGGTTATGATTACCATAATCTATATATTTTATCCCCAGGGGTGGTATTTCATATCTCATTCGATTCTGATATAATTTCGCCAATTCATTGAAATTAAGAATTACTTGCCCGGTGGATTCTAAATCCTGACCCGTTTCTGTTGTTTGTTCATATATTTTGAGAATATTAAATTGGAATTCACTCGATGGCTCAAGATTAATGATATACCCTCTCAGGGCATTATATAGATTGTCATTAGCACTAATACCCATTAAGACAATATCAGGACGACGATTACTGAATAGTTCCTCTGTAAGGCTTCTAAACATATCCGAATCGGATTCCTGCAAATAAAATTTGTGCAGGTAAATCTCGCGATCGGGAATTGATGACTTAATATAATCATAAGCCAAACGCTTTTTCATCTTCACAATATCAATCCGGCATCCATGCTGGCTGTTAAGATGATAGATTGTAGGCCAGTCAATCGTTTCTTCATCACTGGCAAGATACAATACATTAATATCGCAAAGAGCCTGGCTAATATTTATTTCAGCCCATGAAGAACCGGTTAATAAGATCAGAAAAGCACTAATAAATATTGCAAGTCTGTTCTGTATATATTTTTTACTATAGTTTAACTTCATAAATGGGAATATATCGGGCTGGTATAGATAATGTCAAATTTGAAATTTAATTTTCGATACAGAAAAAGGAGCGATTTATCGCTCCTAAATTCATAATATTTGCTATAATTATATTAAATAGATGACCGACCGGGGATGAATTCCAGTAAATTAACATTTTTATCCGAGGAGGCAGTTACAATAATTGTCGATCCCTGTTTCTGATAAACCAGGCGGCATCCTTTACAATCATGATCAAACAGTTTAATATTGTTATGTACAATCCCGTTGTTTAACAACTCTGGTGGTATAATAAATTCATCTTCTGATGCAAGGAAAACCGAAACCATATGGCCGTTATCACGATAGATGAAGTGGATCATATTAGCATCAAGAATTTCTTCATTATGTCCGTTTACAAGTTCAAAATTGCCTATAGTTTTATCAATCTCATAGCGATAATTCCTGAAAGCAGTATTGATTAGTGTTAACACATCCGGATTTCCGCTGATGTCTGTATCTTTTATAGCGGCTAAATGCGATTCTTCGAGCGGGTTATAATAATTATTATGATCATTAAGAGAATTAGCAATGTAAGCTGCTCCAAGAAGAATTATAATCGATGCGGCAGCGGCAACGATTACTACCGGTAATTTAAAAAAACTTTTTGATGATCTCTTTTGGCAGCTGGCATCAACCTCATCAAGATTTTGTAAAATCTTACTTTTGAGTTTATCCAGCCTGACCGGTGATTGGTCATTAGCTAATTTTTCATCGATAAAGTTTTGAATCGACTGTTCCATGCGATAGATTTCGAAACAGTGTTTGCATTTGTCGAGGTGCTCCTCGACTTCTTTTGCATTGATTTCAGAGGATTCTTTATCAATTATATCATATAAGAGACTTAGTGCTTCCTGGCAATTCATTTTGTAATATCCTTGATGTAGCCATTTTTAACAGCATAATCGTATAATTCTTTTTGCAACAATTTTCTTCCTCGGTGCAGTCTGCTTTTAACCGTCCCCAATTGAAGATCGGTTATATCTGCAATCTCCTGATAGGAAAATCCTTCCAGGAAAGATAAGACAACCACGATTCTAAAATCATCAGGCAATTCCTCAATTGCTTTCTTTACATCGTTATCCATTATTTTGGCAAACAAATCTTTTTCCGGGTCATCCCCCGATTTTGTTGCCGCTAACTGACCATAAAGAAAGCTGTCATCTATTTCATCAACATTGACCGCTACCGGTGATCGGGATCTGGAGCGATACTCGTTGATAAAGATATTTGTCATTATCTTGAACAACCACGCCCGACAATTGGAACCCGATTCAAAACGGTCCCAAAAGCGGTAAGCCTTTATATATGCTTCCTGCACAAGGTCTTCAGCATCATTCTGATTTTTTGACATTCTCAGAGCGGTGCGATAAAGAGCATCCATGTGCGGTAGTGCTTCGGCTTCAAATGCTTTCCGCTTTTTTATTTCTGTTACTTTACCATTTACCATAAGATATAATCTTAAATTCTTATGATCGGTAAAGCAAGCTATAACTAATACTACAAAACATTTTTACAGGTAATTTTGTTCCCCAAATTGTAATATTTATCTATATGGAATTGAACAAGTTATCTGTTCTGATTAAATATTTATCACTTATTAAAAAATAATTAAAATAATTCTTACAGACATACAATTACGAAACCAGCTAAGCTGTTGTACCATACTAATATGCGGGATTCACGGTGGAGTTTTTACATCCAATTTGACTTGATTTGTTATTTAACCGATTACTTTCAGCTTGGCATATTTTACCATAATTTTTTTTAGGCCACGTCCGGTAAAGTTGATTTGTAATGTTAGTGATTCCCCGAATCCTTCGGCTTTTATTATTTTCCCTCGCCCAAATGATGGATGATGTACTACTCTTCCCGGACGGTAGGCTTCATGCCCCTCGAATTCATAATGCTCTCCCTGAATAGTAAACTTATCTTTTTCTGATCCAAATAGTTCTTTTTGTTTTACTGCAAAAGAAGATTGATATTTGGATCTATTTCGCCGGTCAACCTGATCGATAAGATCATGAGGGATTTCTTTTATAAACCGTGATGGGGTCGAGGTTACCTCGCCGAAACGAAAGCGTGTAGTAGCTGAAGAAAGCACCAATTTTTTTCTGGCTCTGGTGGCTCCGACATAAAAAAGGCGTCTTTCTTCTTCGAGTTCCATAACATCAGCAATTGACCTTTGCAATGGGAAGAGGCCTTCTTCAAGACCCACGAGATACACAATATCATATTCCAAACCCTTGGCAGTATGAATTGTCATCATTGTAAGTTTTTCATCGGTCTCGGAATAGTTATCAATATCAGTAAAGAGTGATATCTCAGCCAAATAGTCAGCCAGAGTACCATATGTATTTGCCCTTGCAAATTCAGCCATCCCCTCAATGAATACTTCAATATTCTCCACTCTGGTCTGACCGGTAATTTCATCTTCGGATCTGAGT
>DAOWMZ010000345.1 GCA_030642845.1 Candidatus Zixiibacteriota bacterium | reverse complement strand
CTGTGACATTTTTGATTTTGTACCGGCATTGGAAAATTTTGCGGTTCCATTTGGAACACCTTTTAGTAAACGCCATTCACCTCCATTGGGATATTGAGCATGAGCATCCGGAAGACGATTTGCAAATTCACCATATTTAATTCTAACGTCTTTAACAAGATCCTTGTAATTAATATTAGGATCAGCAATAGTTTCAGCCACTTCTAATAAGCTGTCAATCTGTTGACGCATCATCGTCAGAGTATCAACCAGGAATGGTTTCCAACGGAAAACTTCATAGGTTAAAACTGAATTCTGCCCACCTCCATCATCAGGCGATGTTTCCCATGAAAGTTTAATAGCATGACCATGATCATTGGGTGTATCTTTTGCTTCCAATAAAGATATTGGAGCAGGCAGCGGAATAGCAGTGGAATCAGTTGCAGCCGTTGTATCCGGTGCAATTTCTTCCTGGGCATAACCTGCCACAGCGAAAGTCAGTAAAATAGATAAAAAAAGTAACAGTTTATATTTCATACTGTTCTCCCATTTTATTTAGAGAACTGTTTAATTTATTAATCCTAACCAATCCCGGAACAGGAATGTCAGACGACCTACCAGTAATGAGATACGTCCCATCACCGTATATCCAAACGAAGCACCAAAGGTAACCATCAAAATCCAGATTCCAATTTTCGAAGCAAAGCCAAAAGCACCTTTATGCTCTTTGGAGAAATAGAAATATATAAGACCACAGAAAACACCAAGGAATATTATCCAGTTAGCCACCATCATTACAAACTGTCCTGATGAAGAGAACGAGAAGTTGGAGAAAAAGTCTCCGAACCCATTCCAGTTAACCAACAAGGGTACAAATGTAGCTTTAACTTGATTTATGAAATCAGATCTCAAATAGCGGATAAAATTAAGACCAGCTGTAGTACCAACAATAAATGCCAATGGCCAGCGTGATATCCATCCATACTTGCGTGTTAAACGCATTATTAATAGGATACCAAGTATAACCGGAATAAAATAAAAATAATTATGGTTGTCCGGATTATAGGGTATTTCAAAGAAGTTTGATAATGATTCCGATATACGTGGAATCAGGTTTCCGACTATGGTTGTCCAGAACCCCATACTCATCCAGAAGGCTGCTGATACCCCTACAAAAAGATGTTCGGCAAATTTATAATACGGATTATCCTGATAGAGGAAAGAGAAAATAGCGAGAGTTAAAAATGCCGCAAAAGTATATTTCAAACCATAAAGCAGATAGTTTTCTTCAACACCGGACACAGAATTTGATTTTAAAAACCAACTTACTATAAACAGGATTATCACACCCGCCAGAGTTATAATAGGGGCTTTTTTCATTCTTCTTTCCCCTTTCGTGATCTCAAGATGAAAAAGGAGAAATTACCAATGAGAATAAAAGCCAGAATTACCGTATGAGCTAATGTCTGCGGTCCCATCATTTTTAACCCGGGAGTGTCAACATCTTCAAACTGTTTGTAATTATGAACCAGTTCCGATTCATATTCCGCCGCCCCTTTGACACCGCCTAATATTCCTATTAACTGTTTTGGATAATAGGGATACATTTGAGGTGCAACAACTGCTGCCACTCCGGCTGCAATCGGAATACCACCGGGATCGCCAACAAATAAGACCCACTCTTTTACACCCGGCTTGCCACCACCAATTGAGACTACTAAATCCAGATCTTTACAGGAATTTATTCTTTCAAGAACAGGGATATTTTCATAAGGAGTATTATTTACGTCTGTAGGGAACATCTTTTTAAAATCGGTTATAATTACATTGAGTACGCCTTCATTACCGGCTTTGTACCCAAGGTTGACATAATCTTTTTGTTCTTCAAGATGCGGGAACCCCTGCTTTACAACTTCTTCCAAACTCTGGGTTAGTAACCCCTGTCCGGTTGCAAACAATGACATGAAAATAACTTTGTGACCTTTTGCTAATGAATGCCGTGTGATGGCATTGGCCATCGGTTGAACTTCGGGAGCCATTGCCGGATCAAAATCAAATGATATCAATACCCTGGAGTCAGCAGGAAGAGATTCAATCCTATCATATACAGCCTTGACAACAGGTGTCGCTTTTTCCTTAAACTCAATTGGGAAAAGAATTGGTGCAGCAACAGAAATAAATATAAATAGGAAGATAATTCGACGGTCAACTTCTTTGCCTCTACTGGCATTTATAAACAACCATAGCAAGCCGCCGCCAATAATTATCAGTGATACAATTCGACCGACACTTTCGACAAACAGACTCAATAAGGGAATGGGCATAAACAGGTCAGTCATCAATCATCCCCCCCAAGGTACGTCCGTTCGATTCCAAGAATTACTCTCAAAGACATAGAGACTACACCCAAACCGATACCAATCAGAATTGCTCGTTGTCCGGCCAGATTAGGAGAGTTCATGATCCATATAGCCATATTGGGTATCTGGAAAATATCAAATGATTCCGGAATCCAACTGGTCATATACATTCCCAATGGCGTACGTCCTAACAGAATAATAAACGCCGCAATCAATAGAATAGTAGCTTCTTTGTTTTTGGCTCGGAATGCTCTGTATGATGCGGAAGCTACAAAAAAAGCCAGAAGTGAATACATTGTGGCTCCCAAAGGAATCAGAACATAATCAAAAATTTCCTGAAATAATGACCCGGCAGCTGTTGGAGAAGCGGCGATACCACCAGGATTACCAAGCTTAAACAGACCAATTACCAGCATGATAGAAAAACCGATAAGAGTGACAACTGATTAATCCCAGTCGCTTTTGCGTCTTTGTAATGTCATTATATGAACACGCAAAAGATCT